>DATJRY010000006.1 GCA_035504415.1 Candidatus Sulfotelmatobacter sp.
GTCGAGATTCAACAGAAGTACTACAACAAGTGGATCTCCGGTTCACTCGATTTGTTCGGCACCGACCATTCCGGTTCGGCGCAATGGGCGTATGCGTGGGGGATCAAGGGCCGCGTCGACGAGGACAAGGCAAGCCACGCGGCCGATAGGGAGCATCTCAACGAACGCGCGCGCGAGCAATTCTATGCGGAGGTGCAAGCGACCGTGGATCGCGTCAACGAGGTCAACGCGAGCAAGACGGCGTTCTACGTGCCGGACATGCGCTTCAATCGTCGGATCGGCGCGTTCGCAGGCAAACACTACGCTGCCGACGGTCGCGAACTGACGGCGGCCGAATGGGAGACGTATGCGCCCACCGTGCTGCCGAACGAGGCGGATGAAATCGCCCTCAAGGAATTCTTCAAGCGTCCGGACTGGATCGCCCCGAAAGGCAAGAACGTATGACGACTACGAACGGTAAGGCTGAGATCACCGCGTTCGGACGCGAAGCGCGCGTCTTCGACGGTAAACGCGTCGTCAACGCCTGGAAGGACGGCCATGTTGGGTTCATCGAGATGGATGACCCGCCGGCGAATACCTACACCCACGAGATGATGCGACAGCTCGACGACGCAATACTCGATGCGCGGTTCGACGATGCGATCGAAGTCATCGTCGTGACCGGTAAGGGCGAGAAGTTCTTTTCGGCCGGCGCGAATGTAGCGATGCTCGGCGCAGTCAGTCCGCAGTTCAAATACAATTTCTGCTTACACGCTAACGAAACGCTCAATCGCCTGGAACAGACGCCCAAGCTCATCGTCGCCGCGCTCAACGGGCACTGCGTCGGCGGGGGCATGGAAATCGCGATGGCGGCCGACATCCGCATCGCGCGCAAGGACGCAGGCAAGATCGGCTTGCCGGAGGTTTCACTCGGCGTCCTGCCCGGAACCGGCGGTACCCAGCGCCTAGCGCGACTCGTCGGCAAAGCGCGCGCCATCGAGTTGATGACGCTGGGCAAGACCTTCAGCTACGAACAGGCATTGGATTGGGGCATCGTCAGCGATATCTATGAAGGCTCGGCCGACGAGTTTCGGGCGCAGATCCTCGATTATGCGCGGCAGTTCTGCACCCCGAACAAAGCGCCGATGGCCGTGGGATTCATCAAACGCAGCGTGCAGACGGGCTGGGAGCTTCCGTTGCAGGACGCGCTCGCCCTCGAGCGCGAGCTGCAGGCTCAGCTCTTCAAGAGCGACGACGCGAAAGAGGGCATCGGCGCCTACACCGAAAAACGCGTCGCGCGCTTCAAGAACACATAGTGCGCCGCTGGGAGACGCTGACGTCGTTGGCCGCGGTCATTCTGGCGAGCGTCTCGGGTTTTCCCGTTCCCGGACGGCTTTGGTACGCCGGATTCGCGATCGCATTGATCGCCGTGGTCGGCGGCGCGCACGTGCATCGAACGCTCACCGGGCAGCGGCTAACGCCGAGCGGTCCTTCACCCGAGGAGCTTGCCCGCCGCATTCGCGAGCAGCGCAACCGGCGCTAACCACCCCTCTCGCGCTCCAGCATCGCTTCGTAGACCGCGTCGACGTTGGCCAGCGTGTCGATCTCGTCGACGGGTTTGTCGTCACGAATCCGCACGATACGTGGAAAACGCAGCGCGTAGCCGCTCTGGTGCAGCGCGCTCCTTTGGACGATGTCGAACGCGACCTCCAGCACGATACGAGGTTCGACCGCGAAGGCACGCCCGTACCCCGGTCCGTCGACGCGATGCTCGAGAAACCACGGCGTGAGCGTGGCGATCTCGGCATCCGTCAACCCGGAATAGGCTTTGCCGATCGTGAGCAGTTCGTCGTTGCTCCCGCGCACCGCGAAGGTGTAATCGGAAAGCACTTTGGCGCGCTTACCGTGGCCCCACTCCACGCCTACCACCACCACGTCGAGCGTCGCCAGCTCGCGCTTGAGCTTGAGCCACCACTTACCGCGCCGGCCCGGCACGTAGGGCGAGTCCGCACGCTTGAACACCGCACCCTCGTGACCGCGAAGGCGCGCAGCCTCGAAGCGCGCGTTGATCTCCTCGGCGCTTACCTCGAGTTCGAAGCGTTCGAAGGGCGCGAGAAGCAGATGCGCGTTCGGCACGAGCGCTTCCGCCAACCGCGAGCGCCGTTCGTGCAACGGCCGGTCGAGGAGGAGTGCATCGCCGATCGTCATCGCGTCGAAGACCACGTACTGCAACGGCACTTCTGCCAGCAGCCGCGCATCGATCTCCTTGCGCTGCAGCCGCGCCTGCAGCGTGCGAAACGGCAGCACTTTGCCGTCACGCGAGGCGATGATCTCGCCGTCGAGCATCATGCGCCGCGGCTGATCCCGAAGTGCCGCCGCGATCTCCGGATAGGAGCGCGTCACGTCGTTGAGGGTGCGGGAGAAGAGCGTGACGTGCGCGCCGTCAACGTGCGCCTGGGCTCGAATGCCGTCGTACTTGTCCTCAGCGAACCAGGCGTGACCCGCCAAATCCGTATAGTGCTCACCGTACGCCATCGCCGAGGCGAGCATGAAGCCGATTGGCGACCCGAGCCGCATGCGAAGGTCATCGAGCCTGCCGAGCCGGGCCGCAGCCGCGACGGCGCCCACGTCGCCGCTCACCATGGCCGCGCGCCGGATTCGCTCCTGCGTCTCGTCGAATGCGGCGGCGATCGCGTCGAGCACCAATCCCTCGCGCAAGCCGATCCGCAGATCGCCGGTCATGATCTTGATCACGTACGTGGCTTCGAGCGGGTCGCCACACGCGGCCAAGATGCGCTCGCACAAGTGAAGCCGCCGCTTTCCCGCCGCGCGTCCGGACGCGGCGGCGATCTCTTCGAAGATCGCGGCCAGCGAGGACGGCGTTAGCCGTTCGTCGTGAAAGAGCGCGAGATCGACGGATTCGCGCGCAAGCGGACCGAGCGCGTCACCGAGGTCACCGTGTTCGCGATAACCCGCACGCAGTTGGGCGGCGGTGACGCCCCAGACGTGCTCCGCCGCTTCGACGATCGTACGACCGCCGATCGAGAGCTGCTTCTGCTCGCGTGCGCCAAATGGGTTGCCGGTGAAAAAGCGCGTTGCGGGCGCCAGATCGACATCGTCGCGGCCGCGTAGATACGCCGCGAGGATGGCGACTTTCTCGAGCTTTCCGCTCGAGGCGGCAACGGCGGCGCAGGTGCGGGCGAAGGCGATCATGGAAGCTCTTTTCCATGGTAACGGCCTTCATCCTGATGAACGTCTCCCGCACGCACCTCCGGTCGATTGCCGACGATCTGCTCGCGATCGACGGCATTGCCGAGGTCTACTCGGTAGCCGGTCCATTCGACATCGTCGCGGTGGCTCGCGTGCGAGCGCACGACGATCTCAACGATCTGGTAACCGAGCACGTCGCGGCGCTCGAAGGGATCGAGAACACCGAGACGCTGATCGCGTTCAAGACGTTCGCCAAGAAAGATCTCGGGCTGCTTTGGGACATCGGTATCGACTAGCGGTCATTGCGCTCCTGGTCGTCTCAGCCGCTACGAATGCGCGCGCGCAGTCGAACGGCGAGGACCTCAGCACGGCAGCTGCGCACTTTAAATCGGCAATCGCGCGTATGAACGCACTACCGGTTCCGCCGGCGCTGCATTATCAGGTACGGATTGCTACTACCGGCGGCACGGTAAGCGCTACCGCCATGAAAGTCGTGTTCTTTCCGGGCGCCGGCCTACGTACAGACGCCTCGTACGAAGCCGACCTCAGCTTGACGTCGACAAGCGCGCCGTCGCCGATCTTGAACCCAACCTGGGGGTCGGCGTTTGGCTGGATGGAGCATCGCAGCATGCTCGTGCATGCCGCACGCTCGCCCGCGCCGTCGTCGGCGGCGGTCGACGTGCGGTTGCCCACGATCGTCGTCGTCGCCGCTGCGCCGGCTGCGATCTACCGCGTCGTGCACGAGCAAGACGAGGCCTGTCCCAACGGCGAGCCCGGCTGGCGGCAGCAGGTCATTGCGGTACGCGATGCTGATTCGCATCCGCTCGTCGCGACGGTCATCAACCAGCGAACCGGACTCTTCTGTGCGCTCGACTATCAGGAATCGGTGGAAGGCAGCGGCGCGGTCGCGGCGCAAGGCTCTGCTGAACTACGTTTTGCGACGACGGGGCCGTACTACCTCATGACCGGCGCGCATTTCAGTATGCACGCGGAAAGCGAGCGCGGACCGGCGAGCATGTCGGCCGAGATTTCGCTCAGCGATTTCGAACCGTTACGGTAGTTCGATGCGGTACAGATCCGCGCCGTCCAGCCACAGCCGCTGCATCTTGCCCTCGAAGAGCGTGTCGAAGCGCACCGTGGAATCGCCAAGGGTATAGGTTCCGTTGGCGTTTGTGCGCAGGGGATTGAGGCCGTCCGTGGTCAGTTTGCCCTTGACGATGACGACGCGAATGACGACCGGCGAGCCGAAGATCGAGTTTTCGTAGCGGCCGACGAGTCGATCCCACGCGGCGGGATGCGCGAACGTGGTAGGACCGGCGTGCTTGCCGTTGACGTAGAACGCGCTCCCGTTGGTGAAGCCGTCGACGGCCTTGGCCTTATTGCGCTCGAATGCGACGTAGAAGATCGTAAAGCGCGGATCGTCGGTCCAAAAAATGTCCCGATCCGCGGCGACGAGTTGATAACTCTTCGCGCCGTCGTGCAGCGCGAGCGTGCCGTTATCGTTAGCGACGACGACGCCGGTACCGCTCGCGCTGCGATAGGTGCCCACGTAGTCGCTCGCGGCGATTTTCGGCGGAGCGATCGGCGGTCCGGAGGGCGGCGGCGGCAACGGCTGTCCCAGACTCTGTGCGCGCAGCACCGCCATCGCATACTTCACGATCGCGCATGGGTGCAGCGGCGCTTCGACCAGATTCGATAGGCCGATCGCACCGAAACCGCGGGTGAGATTGGCTTGAAAGCAGGCGGTGTATCCCGAGACGCCGCCGGTGTGACCGACGAGATGATCCCCGCCGGTGTGGAAAACGGAGAGGCCGTAGCCGTATTCGTGATAAAACGCGGGCCACTCCGCTAATTCCACATGCTTCGCTACGTCAGGCGCGCCATCGTTGAAATGGTCGGCGCTGGTCATTGCCGCGAAGGTCGCGGGTTTGAGCAGCTGCGCGCCGTTTGCGGCCTTCCCACCGTTCAAATAGAAGCGGATGTATGCTGCCATATCCCCGGGCGTCGAGATCACGGAGCCCGCCGGATCGACGAAGTCGGTGAAGGGCGACGGTATCAGCACGGGATGCGGCGGTGCGGCGACGTAGTCGGCATCGCGGAATTGATAGCCGGTCGCGGTGGGAGCCGAGAGCGTGCGATCGTTGAATACCGCAAAGCTATCGCTCATGCCGAGCGGCGCAAAGACGTGATTTTCGATGTTGGTTTGCCAGCTGTCGCGCGAGACCGCAGCCACGATCGCTCCGACGGTGCCGAAGCCGTCATTCGAATATGACCACGCGGTGCCGGGCGGAAAGAGCGTGTGCGCGTTGCGCAGCGCCGCGATCGCGAAGCCGTATTGCTGGAAGGTGTAGTCGTCGGGCACGCCTGCGGTGTGCGAGAGGAGCTGGTGAACCAGAATCGGCGCACCCTTCGAGTGGATCGACCACGACGGTAAATACTGCTGCACCCGCGCGTTCAGATCGATGAGGCCTTTGTCGTGCAACTGCAGCAGCGCAACCGTCGTCATCGATTTCGAAATCGAACCAATCGGAAAACGCGTGTCAGGGCCGACCGGCGTTTTGCTCGCAACGTCCGCCATGCCTACGGTAATGATCGCCAGCGTGTGGGTGCGGTCGGTAATCGCGACCGACATCCCCGGCGCGCCCTGATCCTTCAGCGCTTGCGGAGCGTAGGCGCGAATCGCGGCGATCGCATCGTCGAGCGTCGGTGCCGTCGACGATGTCTGCGCCGGCGCAGGCGCGATTTGCGCGGCGAATCCGAGGGCCAGAAGAAGGCTAAAAAAGCGAGAGTTGCGCATGGTCCTCCATATACTCGGCGTCGACGCCGAGTGCACGCAGCCGGTAGACGAAATCGCGGCAACCGTGGTTGAGGAGCACTTTGCGCGGTTGCGCCCGTTCGACGTATTGCAACAGCGCGGGATAATCGGCGTGATCGGAGAGCGCGAAGCCGCGCTCCGTTCCATAACGGAGGAGCGCGCCGCGATCGAGCGACCAGCCGGTCAGCACGGCCGTGCGTACCGGTGTCTTGCGCAGCGCCTTGGGTAACGCCTTTCCACCGGGCGGCCAAATCAGCACGCTGCGCCTATCGAAGGTCGCTGCGTCGTAGCGCGTGTACGGAGGCAGCGGCACCTCACACGCAGCGTAGACCTGTGCCAAGGTATAGACCGCGTCGTGCACCGTTAGCGGCAACCCGGCACCGCCGAGAATCGCCATCGCCTCTTGTGCCTTGCCGAGCGAATAGGCGAAGAACACCGGTACCGCGTCGCCGTCGAGTGTCTCGCGCGCGAAAGCGATCATCTGCGCCGCGACCTCGTCGTGCGGCGGGAAAACATACTGCGGTCGCCCGTAGGTGCACTCCATCAAGACGACATCGCAGCGTTTGACTTCCGGGGGTTCGACCGTCAGCGAGGTGCGCAACTTGAAGTCGCCGGTATAGACGAAGCGTCCGCTTTCGCCCTCGATCATCAGTTGCGCGCTGCCGAGGATGTGGCCGGCCGAGAAGAGGCTCAGCCGATAATCACGCTCTTCCCAGGGCTCGTTAAAGGCATGCTCTTCAAATGCGACCGCCGCGTGCCGCGCAAACCGGGCGCGGCAAATGCGTGCGGTGTTGGGAGTCGCGACCAGCGTCCGGTGTTCGCGCGCATGATCGCTATGGCCGTGCGATACGTAGCAGCGCTGCTGCGAGCGCAGGCTGTCGATCCACAGGTCGAGCGCTTCGACGTAGAGGGACTTCTGAGAGCGAGAGAACACCTCCCGAACATTCGTTCGGCGTGGCGGGATTCACTCCAGCCGCGCAACAGTATGCCGATGGGATGGGGTTAAAGAAGAAACTATGGCACGCATCTATGAGAACCTGGCCGACACGTTCGGCAATACGCCCCTCGTCAAGATCCCGCGGCTCAACAAGGGGCTCGGCGGCACGGTGCTGGTTAAAATGGAGTCGTTCAATCCCGCCGGATCCGTCAAGGACCGCATCGGCGTCTCGATGATCGAGGCGGCCGAGCGTGACGGGCGCCTGCTTCCCGGGATGAAGATCCTGGAGCCGACCAGCGGCAACACCGGGATCGCCCTCGCCTTCGTGGCGGCTGCTAAGGGATATCAGTGCATTCTGGTGATGCCCGACACGATGACGATCGAGCGGCGCAGTCTGTTGAAAGCGTATGGCGCGCAGGTCATTCTGACGCCGGGTGCTGACGGCATGAAGGGTGCGATTGCGAAGGCGTTGGAGATTTATACGGCTGAGCCGAACAAATATTTCATGCCGCAGCAATTCGAGAATCCGGCCAACCCCGAGATTCATCGCCGCACGACCGCCGAAGAAATTTGGCGCGACACCGACGGCGCCGTCGATATCTTCATCGCAATGGTCGGCACCGGCGGCACGATCACCGGCGTCGGCGAAGTACTCAAGCAACGCAAGGCCGGCGTCAAAGTCATTGCCGGCGAACCGGATGCTTCGCCGGTGCTTACGGGGGGTGCCCCCGGGCCGCACAAAATCCAAGGCACCGGCACCGGATTCATTCCCAAAGTGCTCGACACTCACGTATACGACGAGGTGATCCGGGTGACCGATGCGGATGCGATCGCCACCGCACGACGCCTCGCACGCGAGGAAGGCATGCTTGTCGGCATCTCTGCCGGTGCGAACGTGTGGGCGGCGCTACAAGTCGCGGCGCGTCCCGAGTCGGCCGGCAAAACGATCGTCACGATCGGCTGCGACACCGGCGAGCGCTACCTGAGCAATCCGGTGTTCGCCGATCAAGAAGCGGTGGTGGTCGAACCCGCGCTCGTTATTTGATGCACGTTGAGGTCACGCGCGGCGACCTGGTAGAGTCCGTCCACCACGTCGCCGCCTGCGCGGCAACCGCGCGCGGTGACGTGATCCTACAGGCCGGCGATATCGAATCGCCGGTCTTTCTGCGTTCAACCGCCAAGCCGTTCATCGCTGCGGCGGCAATCGAGGCCGGCGTCCGCGAGGCGTTCGATCTCGATATGCGCGAGATTGCCGTCATGAGCGCCTCGCACGTCGGCGAGCCGTTTCACATCGCGGCGGTGCGTTCGCTCTTGCAAAAGATTGGGCTCGACGAATCGGCCTTGCAATGCGGCGCGCATTTGCCGTACGACGAAGCGGCTGCACATGACATGCTCCGTCACGGTAAAGCGCCGACCGCGATCGACAATAACTGTTCGGGCAAGCACGCCGGTATTCTCGCGCTCTGTCGCGCCTTGGGCGGCGATGTGGCGACGTACATGGACGTGGACAATCCGGCGCAGCGGCATATCCTGGCATTTTGTGCGCGTCTTTCCGACGACGACCCGGCAACGTGGCCGCTTGGCATCGACGGCTGCGGGATTCCGGTCTACGCTACCGGACTGCGGAGAGCGGCGATGGCCTTTGCGCGCTTTGGATCGCTGACCGAACTTTCGCCGCGAGACGCGCAAGCGTTGCTCGTCGTACGCGACGCGATGGTGTCGCATCCCGAATACGTTTCCGGGACGGGACAGTTCGACACGCGGGTGATGAGCGCCGGTGCAGGAGCGCTCGCGTGTAAATCGGGTGCCGAGGGCGTCCATGGCCTGACGCTGATCCCCCAGGGCATCGGCACGGCGCTCAAAGTCCTCGACGGAACCCCCCGTGCGCGCGGACCGGCGGTGTTGGCGATGTTGCGCGCTCTAGGTAGTCCGGCCGCCCATGCGACCGCCCTAGCCGCCTTCATCGAGCCGATCGTGTATAATCGGGCAGGGCATGCCGTCGGAGCGATCCGCGCAGTCTCTGACTTCGCCGTCGAACAAGCGAGTACGTAAGCACTAAAATTGCGTGACTATCTGCGCCTGCTGCAAGAGCGGGTATTGATTTACGACGGCGCCATGGGCACACAGCTCATGGCGCTTGAACTGTCCGCCAAGGATTTTGGCGGCGACCGGTATTTGGGCTGCTACGAGGCGCTCGTACTGACGCGCCCGGACGCGATACGCGCGATCCATACCGCCTATCTCGAGGCCGGCGCAGACGTGGTCGAGACGGACTCGTTCACCGCCTCGCGGCTCAAACTCGACGAATTCGGGCTCGGCGACAAAACGCACGAGATCAATCGCCGCTCGGCGGAACTCGCGCGCGAGGCGTGTGACGCGATTGCGACCCCCGATCGCCCGCGCTTCGTGGCCGGCGCGATGGGTCCGACCGGAATGCTCATTTCGTCCTCGGATCCGACGCTCTCGAAAGTCACCTTCGAACAACTCGCCGGCATCTACGGCGAGCAAGCTCGTGGACTGGTCGAAGGGGGCGCCGACCTGCTCTTGCTCGAGACGATGCAAGATCTGCTCGAGCTCAAGGCCGCCATCGCCGGGATCACGCGTGAGTTCGGTCGCGGAATGCGGCGCGTTCCGATTCAGGCGCAGCCGACGTTGATCACCGAGGGCCGCATGTTGCTCGGCACCGACATCCGCGCAATCACCGCGACGCTCGATGCCCTGCCGATCGACGTCATCGGGCTCAACTGCTCGACCGGGCCGGCGCACATGCGCGACCCCATCCGCTACCTGGTCGAGAGCTCGCGCTGCTTCGTGAGCGTCGTGCCGAACGCGGGTTTGCCGCGCATGGGCCCCAAGGGCGAGACGATCTATCCCGAGACGCCGCCCGAGATGTCGCGCGAGCTGATCGCGTTCGTGCGCGAGCTGGGCGTCAACGCGATCGGCGGCTGCTGCGGCACCACGCCGGCGCACATCGCGGCGTTCCGCGCCGGCCTGGACGCGCTCGAGGCCGGCGGTCACGTGCCGCGCCGGCCGGAGCCCAAGCCGTTGCAGCTGGCCGCGTCGGCGATGACGGCGGTCGCACTGCGGCAGGAAGGGACGGTGCTGCTGATCGGCGAGCGCGTCAACGCGCAGGGCTCGCGCAAGATCAAGCGTCTGCTGCTGGCCGAGGACTACGACGAGATCACGCTGGTCGCCCGCGAGCAGGTCGAGGGCGGCGCGCACCTGCTCGACATCTGCACCGCGCTCACCGAGCGCACCGACGAAGACGCGCAGATGGCGACCATCGTCAAGCGTTTGGCGCAATCGGTCGAAGCGCCGCTCGTCATCGACTCGACCGAGCCGAAGGTGCTCGAGGCCGCCCTGAAGATCTACGCCGGCCGGCCCGTCGTCAACTCGGTCCATCTGGAGAACGGCCGCGACAAGGTCGACTCGGTGCTGCCGCTGGTGAAGGAAGCCGGTGCCGCCGTCGTCGCGCTCACGATCGACGAGACCGGGATGGCCAAGACCGCGGCCCGCAAGCTCGAGGTCGCGCAGCGCATCCACGACATCGTCGTCGGCGAGTACGAGATTCCGGCCGGCGCGCTGATCTTCGACGACCTGACCTTCACGCTCGCGACCGGCGACGCCGAGTACCTGGACTCGGCCGTCGAGACGATCGAGGGGATTCGTGCGATCAAGGCCGCGCTGCCGGGCGTATTGACCTCGCTGGGCGTCTCGAACGTCAGCTTCGGCCTCAAGCCCGCCGCGCGTCACGCGCTCAACTCGGTGTTCCTGCACCACTGCGTCGAGGCCGGGCTCGACATGGCGATCGTCAACCCGAAGGACGTGAAGCCGTACGCGGAGCTCGACGCGACCGAGCGCGAGCTCTGCGACGACCTGGTGTTCAACCGCCGGCCCGACGCGCTGCAGCGCGTCATCGAGCACTTCGAGTCGGTCACCGTCAGCAGCGACGGCGCGGCCGCCGTCGACGAAGATGCCGACGCCCCGGTCGAGGTACGCATCCACCAGGCGATCCTGCGCCGCCGCAAGGACGGCATCGAGGCGAAGGTCGACGAGGCGCTGCGCGATCGCGACCCGGTCGACGTGCTCAACAACGTCCTGCTGCCCGCGATGAAAGAGGTCGGCGACAAGTTCGGCGCCGGCGAGCTGATCCTACCCTTCGTATTGCAGTCGGCCGAGGTGATGAAGAAGGCCGTCGCGCACCTCGAGCAGTTCCTCGAGCGCAAGGAAGGCGTCAGCAAAGGCGTGATCGTGCTGGCGACGGTCTTCGGCGACGTGCACGACATCGGCAAGAACTTGGTCGGGACGATCCTCTCGAACAACGGCTACACCGTCCACGATCTGGGCAAGCAGGTTCCGGTCGGAACGATCCTCGAGCGCGCGCAGGAAGTCGACGCCGACGCGATCGGCCTCTCGGCGCTGCTGGTCTCGACCTCCAAGCAGATGCCGACGCTGGTCAAAGAGCAGATCTCGCGGGGGCTCTCGTATCCGGTCGTGATCGGCGGCGCCGCGATCAACCGCGATTTCGGGCGGCGCACCGCGTTCGCGGCCGACGCGTTCTTCGACCCCGGCGTGTTCTACGCCAAGGACGCCTTCGAAGGGCTCGAGATCCTCGACGCGCTGACCGCGCCCGAAGCGCGCGAAGCGCTGGTCGAGCAGGTTCGCAGCGAGGCGCAGGCCTTGCGCGCGAAAGATCAGGGCGCGATCGCGGCGCCGCGTCCCGAGGGACGCACCGCACGCGCCGAGGTCGGCGTCGCCGACGTACCGCACGCGCCGTTCCTCGGTGCGCGCACGCTGCCGCACGTCGACGTGCGCGAGCTGTGGCCGTGCTACGACCTCAAGTCGCTGTACCGGCTCTCGTGGGGCGGCGCCAGCACCAAGGGTGAAGCGTGGGACCGGTTGGTGGGCGAGGAGTTCGCGCCGCGCCTGGCGCGGTATCAGGCACTCGCCGAACGGGAGCCGCTGCTCGATCCGCGCGTCGTGTACGGGTACTTCCCGGCCGCCGGCAGCGGCGACGACGTCATCGTGTACGATCCGCGCGACCCCGCCCGCGAGATCGCGCGCTTCACCTTCGCGCGTCAGGCCGGCGGCGAGCACTTGTGTCTGGCCGACTACGTGCGCGAACCGGTGAACGGCGGCGCCGGCGACGTCATCGCGCTGCAGGTCGTCACCGTCGGCGAGGAGCCTTCACGGCGCGTCGAGGCCGCGCAGCAGCGCGGCGACTACAGCGAGTCGTACTTCCTGCACGGGTTCTCGGTGCAGGCGGCCGAGGCGTTGGCTGAGCGCACGCACCGGCGCATCCGTGCGGAGCTGGGACTCGCGCCGGAGCGCGGCAAGCGCTACTCGTGGGGTTACGGCGCCTGCCCGGATCTGAGCCAGCACGAGCTGGTATGGCGCTTGCTCGACGTCGAACGCGCGATCGGCGCGTCGTTGACGTCGGCGTATCAGATCACGCCCGAGCAGTCGACCGCGGCGATCGTCATCCATCATCCGCGCGCGGCGTACTTCAACGCTGCCGCGACACGCGAGCTCGCAACGGTGTGATCCGGTGCACGCGCGTTTGCGCGGGCGCCGTAAGTAGTCAGTAAGAGCGCGAGCGTACCTTCTCGCCGGTAGCTGGATTTCGCACGCTATCGATTGAGAGGAACACGTATGGCGACGACCCTTGCCAATTTGCCGGCGGCTGATCGAGCGAATTTCGAGAAGCGACTTGCCGTCTATCGCGTGGCACCGACCGCGGTCGCTCAAGCCGACCTGGTCGTGCCCGCGAATTCCGAGATGACGCTCTCGGTCAGCGACTCGAAGAGCGCCGTCAAACCCCAGACGCTGACGACGACGAGTCTGTCGGAGTTGAAGTCGTGGATCGGCTTACCGGACACGTTGTACAGCGCCGGAAAGCTCGACCGCGCCAAGGTCGTGATGCCGAAGGTGGCCGCGAGCGCGCTCACCGCCGAGGCCACCGCGGCCATCCGCACCGCGGCCGCCGCGTACCTATTCGGCGAGTCGAGCTCGGTCTCGGCGTATCAGTCGGCGATCGAAAAGTACTTCAAGAACTTCCAGATCATCTTCTGGCCGTTCTACACGATCACGGTCGGCGCGAACAGCACGCTGACGATGGGCCCCGGACAGAACGTCCTCTCGGCTTGGAAGATCGTGCTCGAAAAGGGCGCCAAAGTGAAAGCTGCTCAGGGCGCGCTCAAAGTCGACTCCGTGATCTTGCAGGTCGCGTAAGGGGAGCATGACATGTCATTTGTGTATACGGTCGCCTCGGGCCTGAACGGCCCCAACGGTACGAACGGCGGCAACGGCTTCAGCGGGTCGACGGGCAACGCGGCCGTCTGTCACTGGGACAGCACCGATCAACCGACCGCCGCGGGCCCGGGCGGCCACGGCACCGACGGTTCCGACGGCTCCAACGGTGGCGACGCGCCGCCGCCCAGCCCGCTGCAATTCCAGATCGGTCAGCTGATCGGGAGCGTGCAATGCATCGCGCAAGGCGGTGTCGGCGGCAACGGGGGCAACGGTGGCAACGGCGGCAGCGGCGGCGCCGGCGGCAACGGCGGCAGCGGCAGCGGTTGCACGAACGGTGCTGCCGGTGGGAACGGCGGCGACGGAGGCAACGGCGGCAATGGCGGGAACGGCGGCGCCGGCGGCAACGGCCCCGACATCGTCGCGCTCTACACCACCATCGAAGCCGGCGGCCAGTTCCAACTGAACTCGACGATCGGCTCCGGCGGGCAAGCCGGTGCCGGCGGTAATCCCGGCGCGGGCGGCGCCGGTGGCGACGCCGGCGACAACGGCGCCGAGGCACAGGGTGGGAATCCCGGCAAGGCAGGCAAATCCGGTCTGCCCGGCGCGAAAGGCTTCGCGGGCCAGACCAGCATCGTGCAGCAGCAATGACGACGCTGCCGGAACGCGGCCACCACCTGCGCTCGCTGGTGCGCGCCGCTGCCGACCTCAGCGGCGCGGATACGGCGGCTGTCGTCGCCGCGCGAGCCGCGGTGCTCGGTCCACGTTCCGGCGAGCGTGGCGTGATCCGCTCGACGCTCAACAACGACGGCACGCCGTTGCAGGTCTGCGTCACCGCGCACGCGCGCGGTCGTGCGGTCCGGCTCATCGGCGACCCCGGCGCGTCCGCGCCGACGATCCGCGCGCGGGTCGCGGCCGGACGTGCCGCCTCGATCGCGCTGTTCGGCTCGACGCCGAGCGGCGTGTTGGCCGCGCGCACGGTGACGGCGCTCCTGCCGGCGTCGATCACCGACCGCGTCGAGGCGCTGCGCGGCGTGCTCTGGTTGGCCAGCGGCGTGCGCGGTACCGAGCGTGCCGTCTACGTCAAGGCACGCTGGGACGGTGCGTGCGCGGATTGGGAACGCGTTCGCACCTGCGTGCAGGCGCTGCTCCCCGCGCCGGAGGAGGCCGAGGACGCGATCGACGCGCTGCGCGGCTGCGCGCAACCGGTCAGCGTCGGCTACGAGACCGCGGGCGACGATCGTGCGCGGTTGAAGATCTATTGGCGGCTGGAACGGCCCGTCGTCCTCGCGTCGCTGGGCATCGCGCTCTTGCGCGAGGACGCGTTCCGCGACGTGCTGGAGCGCGTCGTCGGACGGCACAGCATTCTCAGCTCGGGGCTCGTGTTCAGCACCAGCTACGCGCTGCGCGACGGCACGAGTGCCGACGCGAAGGTCGACGTGTGCGCGCATTGCTTACCGTACGCACCGGCGCAGTGGAACGCGACTGCCGAACGGCTTGCCGCCGATCACGGGCTGGAATCGCCCGGGATCGAGGCCGCACTGCGCGACGGCTGGGCCGAGCCGGCTTTCCTCGGGTTCGGCGTCGACCGGCAGCGGCGCGCGCGCCTGAACGTCTATCTGAAGGAATGAGATGCGACCGATGCTGCTCTACCGCGCGACCTGTGCGAAGTGCCGTACGCTCTCGGCGCTCGTGGCGGCGCTCTCGGCCGGCTGGATCCGCCGCGTCGCGGTCGATGCGCCCGAGGCACTGGAGCTCTACGCGCGCTACGGTGCCGCGCCCGGGACGCTGGCGCTGCTCTACCGTGGGGCGTTGTACACGCGCTGGACCGTTCCGGCCTTCGCCCTGATGGCGATGCCGGGCGGCGTCCTGCGCGCCGCGCGACGGCTGCGAGGCGGCTGATGGCACGCCGTGTCGCGCCGGCCGTCATCACGTTCAACGACGTGCCGGCGCACAACCCGACCTTCAAGTACGAAGTCCTCGGCCGTCTCGCGATCGAGAACCGGCGTCGGTATTGCGCGCGCCACGGTTACGACTTCATCGAGACGGTGCCGGTCGCACCGGATCGCCCGGCGTGCTGGGCCAAGCTGCCCGCCCTGCTGGCCGCGCTCGAGTCGTACCCGTGGGTGCTGTGGGCCGACAGCGATGCGCTCATCTTCGCGCCGGAGCGGCGTCTCGAGCCGCTGTGCGATCCGGCGTACGACCTGATCGTCCAGTCGCACGAAGCGTATTTTCGGTTCCTCGGCGTCCCGCTCGCCACCGGGCTCGCGCGGATGCCGATCAACACCGGCGTCTTCCTGATTCGCTCCTCGCCCTGGTCGCGGGCGTTCCTCGCGCGCGCCTACGAGCAGACGCAGTTCGTCTCGCACGGTGAGCTGTGGGACGGAATCGGCGAACAAGAAGCGATGACGGCGCTGCTGCAACGCGAGCCGGCTGACCTGCGCCGCATCGGCTACGTTGACGGGTTGCAGAACCACCCGCGCTTCTATCGGCCGGGCGATCTGTTCGTCCACTTCTACGGCAACTACGCTCAGCACCGTCTCCCGCTCGAGGCCTGCGCGGAAGTCTTCGTGCGCTGGGGTGCGGCCGTCCACTGCGAGCGCCCGCTGCCGGACGATCGCGCGCGTTTTCACTGGTGCTGCATCCAGAACAAGGTCGCCGGCGCGGAACCGGTCCGCGGCGACCTGGGCCGCTATCTCTACGAGCCGGGCGACATCGCGGCGGAACCGGTCGGCGCATGAGGCATGCGATGTACGACGAGCCGGTGACGATCTATCGCGACGCGTATGCGGACGCCTACCCGTCGCTTTACCTGACGCCGTGGGCGCGCAAGCACGCGCTGAACGTGGCGAACCTGGAGCGGATCGTCGCGGCGCTGCCCGCCGCGCGGCCGCGCTGGCTCGACCTCGCCTGTGGTCAGGGATGGCACTTCTCGGCGTTCGCCGGACGCGCGGAGATGACGGGGCTCGACCAGAGCGCCGCGCAACTCGCCCGCGCACGCGCCAACGCGCCGGGTGCGCGCTTCGTGCAGGACGACATGACGCGGGCGGCCTTTCCGACCGGCAGCTTCGATCTGGTCACGAACTTCTGGGCCGGCTACTGCTACCTGCGCGACCGCGGGCACATCCTGGCCTTGCTGCGCACCGCGCTCGACTGGATCGCGCCCGGCGGCGCCCTGTACGTCGAGGTCTTGGTCGGGCGCGATCTGGCCGAGTTCAATCGCTCGCTCTACGCGCAGCGGACCGGATTCGGCGTGACGCCGTGCAGCGACGACTTCTCCGAGTGGCTCTACGACGACAGCGGCGGTCGTCATCGGATGACGAGTCCGCCGCTGGAGGACTTCCTGGCCGTCGTCGAGCCGGCGTTCGCCGCCGTCGAGGCGCACCACGACGGCGGCTTCATGCACCACCTGATCGCGACGGGGCGCCGGCGCGACCCCTACAGCGGCAGAAGGGTCGAGGAGCGCACGTCGACCGTATAGGTGCCGGCCCGCACGAAGGCGTTGGGCACGGCGCAGGTCACGGTCCCGTCGGGCTGGTCGATGACGACGAGCGGCGCGCCGGCGATGCAGGCGGTCTCGTCCAGACGATAGGTCGTCAAGAACAGATGCGCGGCGATCCCGACGGTACGGAGGGCGGCGTCGACGTTGTCCAGCGTGTCGTTGCTGCTCACCGACGCATTCGTCCCGGCGTGATCGTCACGATCGTGGTGGTGCTGCGGCTGCGCCGCCGGCGGCGGTGCGGTGACCGGTCCCACGGGCACGTCGCGTCGGATAATCGGACCGGGTCCGCGGTCCGCCGCCGTGGCCGGCGAGGCGGGAGCGGTGTGTTCGACCGGCGCCGCAGGCTCCGCGCGCTCGACGGGTGCCGGCGGCGCCGGGCGCGAGTCGTCACCACCGCCGTGTGGTCCGCTCACGCCCATCAGGCAGAGCGCCAGCGCGAATGCGCTGGTGAGATGCGTGGCTGTTCGGAGCATCGTTCGCATTGCAGTCCCTCGCTTTCGGAACGAAGATCTTCCAACGCCAGTCTTGCATTGCGGGCTGGCAATCGCTTTACAGCCCGATGAAAGAATCGTGAGCGCTACGCTCGAGCGGAACTGCTAGATGGATTCGAGCGTGAGCGTCGACGGATCGACGGTGTACGTTCCGGGTCCGACGACGGCGTTGGGGATCGCGCAGATGACGCTGCCGTCGGGACCGTCGATGACGACCAGCGGCGCGTCGGTGTTGCAGTCGGTTTGCGTGAGCTGATAGTCCTGCAGCAGCTCCGCGCCCGGACTGCCGGGTGCGATCGGCACGAACGTGAGCGGATACTGCGCGCCGATGTCGCCGGGCGCGATGTCGCCCCAGAAGTCGCCGCCCCAGAACGTCAGGACCGGGACCCACGGCGTGCCGCCGTGCCAGCCCCAGTTGGGATGGTTGTGCGGGTTGTGCACGATCACGCGGTGCAGGTTGGGCGGCGGACGGCGCGCGATCGGCTGATAACCGCGTTGCGCCTGCGGCGCGGTCTGCGCGGGCTGGTACTGCGGCACGACGATCCGCCCGCTGTTCGACGTGTCGCCGTGCAGGTCGAAGCCCGGCTGCGGCGCCGCGCGCTGCACGGGCTGCGGCGGCGTGTACGACCGTGCCGGCGGTGCGTACGAGCGCGCCGGCGGCGCGTACGAGCGCGGCGCGGACGGCGCGGATCGCGGTGCCCCGCCGCCACCACCGCCGCCGGGCCGCGGCGGTGCCGCCGCGGTACCGAGGAGGGTGAGCGTCAGCGCCAGCGCGCCGGCGCACCGGAGGGTCGTGCCGATGGTCGCGTGCATCGCGTCCTCGCTACTTTCCACCGGACGAGTCGACCCAGCCGCGACCGGTGATGTACGTGCCCCGTTTGGTCAGGATCTCGACGAGCAGCGTGTTCGGGCTCAGCTCGACCCGCGAGCCTTTGATGGGCAGCTCGCGGTGCGTGTCGTTGATGAAGACGAAGGCTTTCGTGAGCCGCAGCTCTTCGTTCACGCCGTAGCGGTCGAACCAAACCTCGGCGCCGTCACAGACGCGCACGCCGTTTTCGCGGTGACAGTCCTTCCCCGTCACCACGATCGCATGCTGCGAATTCGGCAAGGTGAAGGTGACCGTGTCGGCGGCGACCCCGATCCGCACGCCCGGGTAGAGCGTGTTCGAGCCGTCGTGCTGCTCGATCCGCACCTCGCCTTGCGCGAGCGCGGAAAGCGGCACCGCTGCCGCGAGCAGGGCAAAGAGCGAACCTCGTAGCCAACGCGACATGCCGGTAGCATTGCAAGGCAAGCTGGTAAAAGCCTGGAGAAATCGGCCCCAAAGAGGTTCCTTTTTCGGAGGGTCGCCGTGGCGGCCGGGCGTAGGCAAACGCCATGGTCTCTTTCGTCGGCCGCGCCTCCGCGGCCGCGTTGCTGGTCGCCCTCGCGGCATGCTCCTCGAACGGCGGCGCGGCATCCTCGGGCGCGAACGCCGCGGCCAGCCCCGGGGCGGCCGGCACGATCGCGATCGGGATCGACCTGCCGCTGAGCGGCGCGGACGCTTCCGACGGCCGCCCGACGGCGAACGGCGCGGTGCTGGCGATCGAGCAGGCCGACGCGCACGGCTTCGCGCACGGCAAGTACGTCCTCAAACCGGTGCTGCTCGACGACGCGGTGCAAGGGAAGCACGATCCCGCCGCCGGCGCGCAGAACGTCAAGACGTTCATCGCCGACGCCAGCGTGCTGGCGATGGTCGGACCGTTCAACTCGAACGTCGCCAAGTCGGAGATCCCGCTCACCAACGACGCCGGCTTGGCGCAGATCGCGCCCTCGACGGTCAGCGACGGCCTCACCGTCGGTCCCGACGCCGCGGCGCTGCGCGAGGCGCATCCGGACACGAACGCGTTCTTCCGCGTCTGTACGCGCGACAGCCGTCAAGGCGCGGCGCTGGCCGCCTTCGCGCACAAGCAGGGCTGGAAGAAGATCTACGTCGTCGACGACGACGAGACGTACGGCAAGGACCTTGCCGACGTGTTCGTCGCGCAGGCCCGCCGGCTGGGCGTGCAGATCGTCGGGCGCGACCACATTCTGGCCAACCAGCAAGACTTCCACGCGCTGCTCACCAAGGCGAAGGCACTGGGGCCGCAAGCGGTGTTCTTCGGCGGCACGACCTCGACCGGCGGCGGCTTGCTGCGCCGGCAGATGGCGGACGCGGGGCTCGCCGGCGTGCCGATGCTGGGCGGTGACGGGATCAGCGACCATTCGTTCATCGACGTCGCCGGATCGATGGCGAACGACACCTACTACGCCGTCGCCGCTCCGGACGCGACCAAGCTGCCCTCGGCGCGCGCGTTCGTCGCCGCCTACCGCAAGCGTTTCGGCGAGAACGTCGGCCCGTACAGCGCCAACGCGTACGCGTCGGCGCAGGTCGCGATCGCCGCGATCGCCGCGGCGATCGACGCCGGCAACGGCGCGCTCCCGACCCGCGCCGAGGTGCTGCACGAGGTCGCGGCGACGCACGACCTGCAGACACCGATCGGCGTCGTCGGCTTCGATCGCAACGGCGACACGACGGCGCCGGTGCTGAGCCTGGTTCGGATCGTCGGCTCGACGCCCCACACCGTCGACCAGATCACCCTGCCGCCGTCCTGACGAACGACCGCAGGGCGGTCGGTCCGGCCGGGCGTACTTGGGTCCAACTCGCTCCCGGTATATGCCCTAGGAGTCGCGCATGCGTTGGTCTTCTTCCCCTCGCGCCGTGCTGGTCACCGGTCTGGCGTTCGCCCTGACGGCCTGTTCGGGCTCGCCCTCGGGCTCCTCGGGTTCCACCGCAGCGAGCCCGGCGGGGAACGTCATCAAGATCGGCATCGACTTTCCGATGAACGGCGCCGACGCGGCCGTCGGCGTCCCGTCGGCCAACGGCGCGATCCTCGCCGTCGAGCAGGCGAACGCGGCCGGCTTCGCCGGCGGCAAGTACAAGCTCGAAGCCGAAGTGCTCGACGACACGGTGCAAGGGAAGCACGATCCGGCCGCGGGCGCGCAGAACGCGAAGACGTTCGCCGCCGACCCGTCCGTTCTGGCCATGGTCGGGCCGTACAACTCGAACGTCGCCAAGGCGCAGATTCCGATCACCAACGACGCCGGTCTGGCGCAGATCTCGCCGGCCAACACCAACGACGGGTTGACGATCGGCGACGCCGCCAAGGCGCTGCGCTCCTCGCACCCCGACACGATCGCGTACTTCCGCGTCTGCACGCGCGACAGCCGGCAAGGCCTGGCGCTGGCCAAGTTCGCGCGCCAGCTCGGCTGGAAGAACGTGTACGTGATCGACGACAACGAGACGTACGGCAAGGGCCTCGCCGACGTCTTCGATCCCTCGTTCGGTCAACTGGGCGGAAAGGTGCTGGGGCACGACCACATCACCGCCAACCAGCAAGACTTCAAAGCGCTGCTCACCAAGGCCCACGCCACCCATCCCGACGCGATCTTCTACGGCGGCGACGTCTCGACGGGCGGCGCGCTGCTGCGCCGCCAGATGGCCGACGTCGGCATGCAGAGCGTGCCGTTCATGGGCGGCGACGGCATCGGCACCTCGGAGTTCTTCAAGGTCGCCGGCCCGATGGCGGATCACACGTACTATAGCCTGGCGGCGCCCGACGCCGCGAAGCTGCAGACCGCGGCGCAGTTCGTCGCGGCATATCGCAAGCGGTTCAAGGCCGACATCGGCGCCTACTCGGCGAACGCGTACACCGCCGCACAGATCGAGATCGCGGCGATCGCGGCCGCGATCAAGGCCGACAACGGCGCGATGCCGACGCGCGCCGCCGTGCTGGCCAACGTCGCCGCGACCAAAGACTTCCCCTCGGCGATCGGGACGATCAGCTTCGACGCGAACGGCGACACGACCGCGCCGATCCTGACCCTCAAGCAGGTCGTGGGCGGCAAACCGATCACCCGCGCGCAGCTCGTGCTCGACTGAACCGCCGGTGGAGACCTTCCTCCAGCAGCTGGTCAACGGGCTCTCGCTGGGCGGCATCTACGCGCTGATCGCGCTCGGCTACACGATGGTCTACGGGATCATCGAGCTGATCAACTTCGCGCACGGCGACGTCTACACGCTCGGCACGTTCTTCTCGCTGATGATCCTCGGGCTGCTGGGCGTCACCGGCGTCGTGACGGGGCCGGCCTTGATCGGCGTCGTGCTGGTCACCATCGTCGGCGCGATGCTGCTGTGCGGGATCGTGGGCGTGCTGATCGAGCGGCTGGCCTACCGGCGGCTGCGCAACGCCCCGCGCTTGGCGCCGCTGATCACCGCGATCGGGATGTCGTTCATCCTCGAGAACCTCATGCAATACTGGCACGGGCCCTCGCCGATCCCGTTCCCGGACGTCGTGCCGAATCCGACCTTCACCACCGGCTTGGTCGCGATCCAGATGAAGCAGATCCTGGTCATCGTGCTGGCGGTGGTCATGATGATCGGTCTGCAGGCCTTCGTCTACAACACGCGGCTGGGCAAAGCGATGCGCGCCACCGCGCAGGACCGCGACGCCGCGCAGCTGATGGGGATCGACATCAACACGACCATCGCGCTGACGTTCCTGATCGGCTCGGCGCTGGCCGGCGCGGCCGGCTTCGTCTCGGGGGTCTACTACGGCTCGACCTGGTTCTTCAACGGCTTCGCCGCCGGACTGAAGGCGTTCACCGCCGCCGTGCTGGGCGGGATCGGCAACCTGGCCGGCGCGATGCTGGGCGGCTTCCTGATCGGGCTGATCGAAGCGCTGACGACCCAATTCATCAGCGATCAGTGGTCGAACGTGGTCGTGTTCTCGGTGCTCGTGCTGGTGCTGATCTTCCGTCCGTCCGGCTTGCTCGGCGAGTCGCTCCCCACCAAGGTCTGACGTGAAGCCCCAGCTGCGCAACGTCCTGTTGGCGTTCGCGGCCGCGATCGTGCTGCCGTTTCTCGTGCGCAACGGGGCCTTCACGAACTTCCTGGCCGATGCCGGCGCGTTCGTGCTGCTGGCGCTGGGGCTCAACATCGTCGTCGGCTTCGCCGGCCTGCTGGATCTGGGCTACGCGGCCTTCTTCGCGATCGGCTCGTACGCGTTCGCGATGCTGGCCTCGCCGCAGTTCGGCATCCACCTGCCGTTCTGGCTGCTGCTGTTCCTCGCGTCCGGTATCGCGGCGGTGTTCGGCATCTTGCTCGGCGCGCCGACGCTGCGGCTGCGCGGCGACTATCTCGCGATCGTGACGCTGGGCTTCGGCGAGATCGTCCCGCAGACGTTCCTGAACCTCTCGCAGTGGACGGGCGGCCCGAACGGGATCAGTCCGCTCGATCAGCCGGTGCTCTTCGGGTACCGTTTCGGTCTGAACGCGCTGCCGTACTACCTGATGATCCTGGTGCTGATCGCGGCGGCGGTCTGGTTCGCCAACAATTTGCGCGCCAGCCGCCTGGGCCGCGCCTGGATGGCGATCCGCGAGGACGAGCTGGCGGCCGCGCACATGGGGATCAACACGACCAAGACCAAGCTGGCCGCCTTCGCCCTGGGCGCGTCGTTCAGCGGCCTGGCCGGCTGCGCGTACGCGGCGAAGCTGCAGCTGGTCTCGCCCGATCAGTTCCAGTTCAACGTCAGCGTCGGACTGCTCTCGATGCTGGTGCTGGGCGGGATGGGCAACATTCCGGGCGTGATCGTCGGGTCGCTGGTCATCTCGTTCCTCGACCGCTTCCTGTTGCCGCAGAGCGCGAGCTGGCTGCACGTCGACTTGAGCGCGTCGCGCTTTCTCATCTACGGCGTCATCCTCGTGCTGATGATGCTGTTCCGGCCCGAGGGGCTGTTGCCGAGCCGTCAGCGCAAGGCCGAGCTGCACGCGGCCGACGACGACGCGGACGCCGCCGCCGCGGAGCAAGAGCTGTACGCGGAGGCTCCGCACTAGATGCCGCTGCTCGAGCTCCACGGGGTCACCCAGCGCTTCGGCGGGCTGGTCGCCGTCGGCGACCTGAGCTTCAGCGTCGAGGCCGGTTCGATCGTCGCGATGATCGGACCCAACGGCGCCGGCAAGTCGACGGTGTTCAACCTGATCACCGGGATCTACGCGCCGAGCGCCGGCCGCATCACCTTCGACGGCGCCGCGATCGCCGGGCGCAAGACCAGCGACATCGCCGCCCGCGGCGTTGCTCGCACGTTCCAGAACATCCGCCTGTTCGCGTTCATGTCGGTGATCGACAACGTCCTGGCGGGCCAGCACGCGCGCTTGCGCGCGACGTTGCTCGACGACTTGCTCCACACGCCGCGCGAGCGTGCCGAGGAGAAGACGGCGCACGAGCGGGCGCTCGAGCTGCTGCGCTTCGTCGGTCTCGAGCGCGACGCCGAGACGACGGCGCGCAACCTCGCCTACGGGTTGCAGCGGCGGCTCGAGATCGCGCGCGCGCTGGCCTCGGAGCCCAAGCTGCTGCTGCTCGACGAGCCGGCGGCCGGGTTGAACCCGACCGAGAAGCGCGAGCTGGTCGCGCTGATCCGGCGCATCCGCGAGCGCGGCGTCACCGTCTTCCTGATCGAGCACGACATGGGTCTGGTGATGGAGCTGAGCGAGCGCATCACGGTCCTCGATCACGGCGAGAAGATCGCCGAAGGGACGCCGGCCGCGGTGCGTGCCGACCCGCGCGTGATCGAGGCGTATCTGGGAGCGCCGGCCTAGTGGCGCTGTTGGAGGTCGAGCACCTGGTCGCGCGCTACGGCCGCGTCACGGCGTTGCGCGACGTCTCGCTGACGGTCGACGAGGGCGAGATCGTCACGCTGATCGGCGCCAACGGCGCGGGCAAGACGACGACGCTGCGCGCGATCAGCGGCCTGCTGCGCCCGACCTCCGGCCGAATCGTGTTCGCCGGCCGCGACCTGGCGCGCCTCTCGCCGAGCGAGATCGTGCGCGCCGGGATCAGCCAATCGCCCGAGGGGCGGCGCGTCTTCCCGCGCATGACGGTGCGCGAGAACCTCGAGCTGGGCGCCTACACGCGCCGCTCGAAAGCCGAGATCGCGGCCGACACCGAACGCGCGTTGACCGTCTTTCCGCGTCTGCGCGAGCGCTACGACCAGAAGGCCGGCACCATGTCGGGCGGCGAGCAGCAGCAGCTGGCGATGGCGCGTGCGCTGATGTCGCGGCCGCGCGTGCTGCTGCTCGACGAACCCTCGCTGGGGCTCGCGCCGATGCTCGTGCAGACGATCTTCGGCGTGATTCGCGAGCTGAACGCGGCCGGGACGACGATCCTGCTGATCGAGCAGAACGCGCGCCAGGCGCTGGCCGTCGCGCGGCGCGGGTACGTCCTCGAGGTCGGCCGAATCGCGCAGTCGGGCACCTCGGCGGAATTGCAAGCCAGCGACGCGGTGCGCGCCGCGTATCTTGGAGGAGAAGCATGAACGGGAGCGCCGGAGCGCAGAGCACGCTCATCACGCTGGTGATCGTCGTGCTGGTCGTGTACCGCTTCTCGGTGCGCGAGCTGAAGGACCGCGTCGTACGGGCGCGCGGTCTGTGGGGTCGGCCCGGTATCCTGGCGCTGTTTACGATCGCGCTGTGCTACGGCGCGCTCCAGGCGCCGAACCCGCACCCGCTCACGCTGACCGTCGAGCTGGTCGTCGGCGTCCTGGTCGGACTCGTCGTCGGCGCGTTCGTCGTGTACTTCACGACCTTCCAGCCCGCGCCGCGCGCCGTCTATCCGGCCGTGCGCGCGCAAGGCTCCTGGAAGACGATCGTCGTGTGGGTCGTCGCGATCGCGCTTCGCTTCGCGGTGCGGTTCGCCATGCACGGCGAGAGCGCGGCCGACGAGTACACGCTCAACGCCGCGCTGGTCGCGCTGATGGCCGCCGCCTTCGGCGTCGTGGCCGTCAGCTTCCAGCGCGCGATCGGGCGCTACCCGCCCGTCGGCTGACCGCCACCGGGAGGCCGCTCGCGGCAAGCGCGGCTGCCGTGGCGGTCTTGTGGTCGGCGCCCCACGGCGCGCCCGCGCTCGCACGCAGGCCGTCGATCCGGTCGCGCAGCGCGTCGATGGGTTCGCCGGTCGCGTCCGCGGCCGCCGCCCACACCTCGCGCTCGCGCACGGTCAGCACGCGCACGTCCTGGCGCGCGCATGCGGCGACGATCGCATGCTGGAAGAGCCGGCCTTCGGCGGCGTGGATCAGCGGATGCGCGCGCACGATCGCGGCGAGGTCCGGAACCGGATCGTGCCGCCGTCCGCTGGTGAGAACGCCGGCCGCGTGCACCGCGGCTCCGCGCTCGGCGATCGACGCGAGCAACTCCGCGAGGAGCGCATCCGCGCGTGCCGCGACGGCCGATGCCGCGCGCTCGACGAGTGCGGCGGCCGCCGCGGCGTCGAGCTCGGCGGCCGCGTGATAGACGAAGCGCGGGACGGACTCGTCGTCGGGCACCAGCGTGGCGCGCCGGCGTGCCGACAGGTCGAGGCGGCCGGCGTCGATCGTCACCGCGACGGCGGTCGTCCAGCCCGTATGGACCTTGAATCCGATGACCGTGCGCGGCGGCGTCACGGCGCGTCCTGCGAGCGCGCCGCCTCGCGTGCGCGGATGCGCGCCAAGAACACCTCGAGCGTCTTGTCGGGCTCGTCGGTGAACGGCTCGCCCAGCCGCGCCGACGCGACGCGGTCGATGCGAAAGCTGCGGAAGTCCGTGCGCAGCTCGCACCACGCGGCCAGCGTCCAGACCTTGCCCCAGAAGTAGAGTCCGAGCGGCCGGATCGTCCGTGAGCTCGGCGTGCCGTCCTCGCCGGCGTAGTCGATCGCGAGCCGGCGATGTTCGCCGATGGCCTGATGCAGCAGGTCGAAGTGCTCGGTCGTCGCGCGCCGGCCGAAGCGCGGCGCGAAGACGCGGGCTTGATCGACGTGGTCGAGCAGCTCGGTCGGCACGACGCCGCGGATGCGCGCCAGCGCCGAGCGCGCCGATGCGGCCAGGCTCGGACCGCACCACGCCTCGACCAGCCGCGCGCCGACGACGAGCGCCTCGATCTCGTGGCGTTCGAACATCAGCGGCGGGATCTCGAAGTGCTGCGGCAGCGCGTAGCCGCGGCCGGGTTCACCGTCGATCGGGACGCCGCACAGCGTGAGCTCGTCGACGTCGCGGTAGATCGTGCGCTCCGAGCACTCGAGGCGCTCGGCGAGCTGGCGGGCCGTGACGCGCCGACCGCCCCGAAGGAGCAGGACGATCGTGAACAGGCGATCGGCGCGGCGCATGCCTCAAGAGACCGCGTGCAAACCCACCCGGTTCCCTTCGGAGTCGGCGATGTGCGCGACGTAGCCGATCGGCCCCAGCGAGGTCTTCGGGGCGACGATGCGGCCCCCGGCCGCCTCGACGAGCTCGAGCGTGCGATCGAGCCGCCCGTCGACGTTGAGGAACACCAGCGTGCCGTGCGGGCTGGGGTGCGCGTCGGCCACCAGGCAGCCGCCCACGCCGGGCTGCTCGTAGGGAAACACGGCGATCGGCTCGCCCTGGAAGTCGGCGACGCTCATCGGCGTCTCGAGGATGGTCGAGTAGAAGCGGACGGCGCGGTCCAGATCGGCCGTCGGGATCTCGAACCAGGTGATCGCGGTCGTCGCCGCGCGGGTCGTGGTCTCGGGCATCGGAGGTCTCCTCGTGCGAAGCGGAGTGAACGCCCCGATGCTACCAAGACGCTCCTGCCATCGTGGTGTCAGGAGCGTCCTGGAATCACTCGCCGCGCGCGAAGCCGGCGATCAGGGCCGGCGCCGCGGCGTCGAATCCGACGACGTCGAGCATCCCGGCGTCGTCGGGGTCGGCGATGGTGAACCCGGTCGCGGTCATTCCGACGACCGCGAGCTTGGCGCGGATCCCCGTCCGTTCCCGGTAGCGCCGCAGCGCCTCGTCGGGGTGGACGTTCCCGAACCAGGTCTCGTTGTCGGTGTAGATGACGAACAGGTCGATCTCCAAGCGCTTTTCGAGCGCGTAGAGCATCGGCAGCGCGCAGTCCGTCGCCATGAACGGGAGCGCGTTCGTGCGCGCCACGACCGACCGGATCGGCTCGTCACGACGGATCGGAAACGGGACGAACTTCTCCGAGAAGGCCATGACGTGCACGCGCGCTTCCGTGCGCACGTGCGTCACCGCCATCGCCGCCGCGGCGACCCGCGGGGTGATCCCCGGAATACCGGCGATCTCACCGCTCCCCATCGATCCCGACACGTCGAGCGCGACCAGCATGCGGGCACCGCTCGGCTCGACGTGCGCGAAGGACAGCGCGAACGCCGTCTCCAGCGCGTCGACGATCGACTTGACCGGAGTCCAGGTCGTCGACCCGCGCACGCTCTTCCCCGACCGATAGGTCTCGAGCGCCGCCAGGATCGCGATCGGGTGAACGCGCGTCGTGCGCAGCGCGCTCGCTTCGGTCAGCCGCTGCGCCACCTGCGCCGTCTCCGGCGCCTTCGGCGTCAACAGCCCGACGCGGGTGAGGGTCGCGAGGTTGCGCAGCAGCGCCGTCATCGGCAACGTCGGCAGCAACGCGTCCCAGACGAGGGGCTCGCGGAGCCACTCGCTCGGCAACGCCTCGCGCGGCAGCCCGCTTCCCCGCACCAGCTCCGCGCACGCCAGCGCGTCGGCGTCCGCGAACGCCTTGGCCTGCGCGTGCGCCCGCAAGAGCGCCAGCTCGCGAAACTCCTCGCTCGGCACCGTCCCCGCCACGATCCACGCGTAGAGCGCCGCCCGTTCCGCATCACCCGCCAACGGGTGCGCCAGCCGGAAGACGTCACGGTGCGTGAACCCGTGCCGGTTCTGGTACTTGAGCGCCTGATACGCCAGCTGCCCGACCGGCTTGTTCGCGTACCAGTCGTGGAGCGCGCGGCGCAGCCCGCGTCCCCACCCGCGGAACTGTTCGACGTACGAGCAGAACTGCAACAGGTGCGAACCCGTGCGGCAGACCCGTCGCAACCCCTCCCCGAGCGCGTAGCGTCGCGTCGCCTCGTCACCCAGACCCGCGCACGCCGCGAGCGCGAAGATCGCCGCGTCCACCTTCGGTGCCCGCCCGCTCTCCGAGATCGTGACGACGCGCGCGACGACGCGCTGGCCGTCCTCGCCGATCGCCGCGATCAGGTTGGCCGCGTTCTCCTTGGTGAGCGCCCACTCGCTCGCGTAGTACGTCCCGCCTTCCGATCCGAGGATCAGAAAGCGGTCCAAACGCGACCAGCGATCGAGCGCGTAGACGTATCCGCCGGCGCTGTTGGCGACCTGCGAACGGTTGGGCTGGGCCTGCGACTGCGGCGTTCCGAAGACGCGCGCGCGGAAAACCCGCGCCAGGGACTGCATGGACGTATCCTCCGAAAAGTGCGTGATGAAGAAGAGCCGGTATCAGCGGTCGGGAACGATGCAGGTCGATGGACGAGTGTTGTTCCGAGATCGGGCGTGCGCCCGCGATGCTCTACCGCTGAGCTACCGGCGTATGCACGCCGGGCGGGATTCGGACCCGCGACCTTCGATTGAGAGATAACCTCGAAACTCCGGCCCATCGCCGGCACCGTCACGAATCGGCCTCGCAGGCAAGGTGGGCGCGCGGCCCCCACTGGCGGCGCACCCGAAGATGCGCCGTCCTGGATTCGAACCAGAAGACACCAAGGTCCAGTGGGATCCCAAAATAACCGCACGCTGTCGGCCCGCGAGGTGCCGTGGGCCCGCAGGCCCACGGCGGAGCGTCAACCTTTGACGCAGACCACCTGACGGAGCGTGTGCACGATCTCGACGAGGTCGCGCTGCGCCGCCATCACGGCGTCGATGTCTTTGTACGCGGACGGCGCCTCGTCGAGGACGCCCGCGTCTTTGCGGCACTCGATCCCGTCGGTCTCGCGTCGTAGATCGCCGAGCGTGAGGCGACGGCGCGCCTCGCTGCGGCTGAGACGGCGGCCCGCGCCGTGCGAGCACGACTCGAACGAGGCCGGGTTACCGCGCCCACGAACCACGAACGAGCGCGCACCCATCGAGCCCGGGATGAAGCCGAGCTCGCCGAGCCCGGCGCGAACCGCACCCTTGCGCGTCACGAACACGTCGGCACCGAAGTGCCGTTCGCGGGCGACGTAGTTGTGGTGACAGTTCACGACGGTTGCGCCGCGCTCGAACGCCGGCAGACCGACGTTGCGATGCGAGAGCGCCGCGATCGCACGCGAGAGCATGAGCTCGCGGTTGAGCCGCGCGTACTCCTGCGCCCACCCGACCGCCTCGACGTAACCGTCGAAGCTCGCCGTGTGCTCGCTCAGGTACGCGAGATCGCGATCGGCCAGCGTCACGCCCAGACCGTCCAGCTCACGCTGGGCCGTCTCGATGTAGACCATACCGATGCGGTTGCCCGCGCCGCGCGAACCCGAGTGCAGCGTCAACCACACATGACCGTGCTCATCGATGCACAATTCTACATAGTGGTTTCCCGAGCCGAGTGTACCGAGCTGCTGACGAGCCGTGCGTACCGAGACCCGCGGCGCACGCGCCATGACACGCGCGTAGCCCTCCGCGAGCTGCGTCTCCCAAACCTGGTCGATTTCGGCCGGCACCTCGCGGTGCGCACCCTGACCGACCGGGATCTGGCGCTCGAGCGCGTTACGCACGCGGCGCAGATCGTCGGGGAGGTCCTGTGCGCGGAGCGTGAGCTGCTGTGCGATCATGCCGCAGCCGATGTCGACGCCGACCGCGGCCGGCACGATCGCACCGAGCGTGGGCACGACGCTGCCGACCGTGGCGCCGCGTCCGAAATGGACGTCGGGCATCACGGCGACGTGATCGTGCACGAACGGCAGCGCCGCGACGTTCGCGACCTGTTCGCGCGCTTGGCGCTCGAATTCGACGCCGTCGACCCACGCGTAGACCGGACGACCGGCGGTCTCGATGACCTGCATGACAGAACCTCCTTTCCTGTAAAGCGTGCTGAAAGCTGAACGAGCGTAGGCGAGCACCGCATCGTTGTCAAGCAGAATCGCGCGGGTTTTCTGCGATAAACGCGCTCGCGGGCTTGACAGCCGAGGCGAGCAGCATTTAGGATCAACGCACTATGTGGCAACCGACGGCATCGATTCGGCCGACGAACCCAGACTGCGGCGTGCAGCCTGTGTTGAAGCACGCCCTGCTCACCGGCCGGAATCAGAACGACGTCGCGTCGCCGGAGATCCTATCGTAGCTGCTGCCCCGCAGTCTTTTCGTACACACGAAAGAGGGGATCGGCAGCCGCCGGTCCCCTCTTCGCATGTCGCAACGACGGTGCGTTCGAGCCTAACCTGAGCAGCCATATCACCATCTTCTGCGCGTGGGGAAGCTTGGTCATCCCGCGTCCCTCGGGCGGACGAGATCGTCGGTTCGAATCCGACCGCGCAGGCCATGTACACCCCTAATCACGACCTCGAGGAAAGGAGGCGACCCATCATGAGCGACGTGCTCTTGCTGAACTTCACCTACGAGCCGCTGGCCGTCATCGGCGTCCGGCGCGCGGTCCGACTGGTATTCACACGGAAGGCCGAGGTCGTCTTCGCCGGAGAGGACGAGCTGCGATCGCCGACCGTCGCGTTTCCGTTGCCGTCGATCGTGCGACTGCTCTTCTCGGTGGCGCGGCGCCGTCGGCGGCTCGCGCTCACGAAAATGAACGTGCTGCTGCGCGACGACTACCGGTGCGGGTACTGTGGCGTGCGCTGCGGTGCCGGGTCGGCCAGCGTCGACCACGTCGTGCCGAAGAGCCGTGGCGGACGCTCGGCGTGGGACAACCTGGTGACGTGCTGCCTGGCCTGCAACGGTCGCAAGGGCGATCGCACGCCGGACGAGGCACGCATGCCGCTGCGACGGATCCCGCGCGAGCCCCGTTCGATCCCGTGGATCGTCGTGCGTCGTCACACGCTCCCGGACGAGTGGTGGAAGTACCTGTTCCTCTACTCGGTCGACGTAGTGGAACGGCCGGTGCGCCATGGGTGAACCGGACGTTCTGCAGCGAGTCGGAGCGCGCGTGCGCGCGGTGCGTTCGGGACGCGGCCTCACGCAGCGCGCGGTGGCGGAACGCGCGGGACTCAGCCGCGCCTCGGTCGCCAACGTCGAGGCGGGCCGGCAGAACCTGGGGCTGTTGCAGCTCGAGGCGCTCGCCGGTGCGCTCGGCGTCCAGGTCGAGCGGCTCATGGGCGCCGAATGCGCCGAGCATGGCCGAGTCGACTCTCACTTTCCGTAACGACGGCGGCGTCGAGGTGTACGTGCGGCGTTGGGTACCGGCGAGTCCGTGCCGGGCGATCGTGGTGATCGTGCACGGGCTCGCCGAGCACTCCGCGCGCTACGAACGCTTCGCCGAAGCGCTCGCGGCGCGCGGGTACGCCGTGTTCGCGCCCGACTTACGCGGCCACGGCCGCACCGCCGGCGGCGACGAGCACCTGGGCTGGGCCGGTCCCGACGGTTGGAACGGAATGCTCCGCGACCTCGCCACGGTCGTCGAGCTCGCGCGCGCGCAGTATCCGGCGACCGGCATCGTGCTGTTCGGGCACAGCATGGGCTCGTTTCTCGCGCAGCGCTTCGCGCAGCTCCACGGTCCCGAGCTGGCGGGGCTCATCCTCTCGGGCACGTCGGGCTCGGCGCCGGGGATCGACGCGGGCATCGTCGCCTCACGCGTTCTCTCGGTCGGTGGGAACGCGCGCAAGCCCTCGCCGTTGGCGAAGCAGATCTTCGCCGGCTTCAACAAACCGTTCGCACCGGGCCGCACCGGCTTCGAGTGGCTCAGCCGCGACGAAGCCGAGGTGCAGAAGTACGTCGACGATCCGTGGTGCGGCTTCCCGGTCTCGAACCGCTTCTTCACCGACATGCTGGCCGGTGAGCGTGAGGGGTGGAAGCGCGAGAACGAGCGCGAGCTCCCGACCGATCTGCCGGTCCTGCTTTTCGCCGGCGACCGCGATCCGGTCGGCCGCAACGGCGCCGGCGTCACCGAGCTGACGGAACGCTACCGGCACGTGGGTATGCGCGACGTCAGCGAGATGCTCTACCCGCAAGGGCGGCACGAGATGCTCAACGAGACCAACCGCGAGCAGGTCGTCGCCGACGTGCTCGGGTGGCTCGACGAGCATACGGATCAGTCGACGAAGATGTCGTCGGCCAGCGGGCCGCCCGGCGAGACGGCGTAGGCGTCGAAGTTCGGCGCGCCCTCGGCGCGCAGCACGTCCTCGTCGATGAAGGCGTTGCCGGTGCAGCCGCGCGCGTCGCGGTTGAGGATTGCATAGGCCGCGTCGGCGACGATCTCCGGCGTGCGCGAAGCGCGCATCATCGCCTCGCCGCCCAACAGGTTCTGCACCGCGGCGGTCGCGATGGTGGTGCGCGGCCAGAGCGCGTTGGCCGCGATCCCGCGTTGGCGGAACTCCGCCGCGAAGGCGAGCGTCAGCAGCGTCATGCCGTATTTCTTGAAGGTGTAGGCCGGCGCTTGGCCGACCCACTTCGAGTCCAGCGCGATCGGCGGCGAGAGGGTGAGGATGTGCGGCGAACGTCCCGCGTCCGCCGCCGCCTCCAGGTGCGGCAACGCGGCCCGGGTGACCAGATACGTCGCGCGCGGACCGATCGCGGTCATCAGGTCGAACGCCTTCGCGTCGACCTGTGCGAGGCCGCCCAGACGAATCGCGCTGGCGTTGTTGACGACCACGTCGATCCCGCCGAAGCGCTCGACGCCGGCCTGCACCGCCTGCGCGATCTGCTCGTCCGAACGCACGTCGCAGGCGACCGGGAGCGCGTGGCCGCCGGCCGCTTCGATCTCCGCCGCGGCGCTGAAGATCGTCCCCGGCAGCTTGGGGTGCGGCTCGGTCGTCTTCGCCGCGACGATCACGTTGGCGCCGTCGCGCGCCGCGCGCAGCGCGATCGCGAGGCCGATCCCGCGGCTGGCGCCGCTGACGAACAGCGTCTTGCCGGCGAGGCTCACGCGCGCGCGCCGCGCTCGAAGAACGCCGCCATGATCGCGCGCGCTTCCGGGGACTGCAGCCGTTCACCGAAGGCTTTGCCTTCGCGATCGATCGCCTCGACGATCTGCGCGCGATCGTGGTGCAACAGCCGTTTGGTCGCGCGGACGGCGCCGCGCGGTTTGGCGGCGACCGCGCGAGCGGCGGCGAGCGCCGCGGCGTCGAGCTCCTCGTCGGCGACGACCTTGGTGATCAGTCCGTCGCGTTCGGCGTGCGTCGCGTCGATCGGCTCGCCCAGGAACAGCGCGGCGCCGGTGCGCGCGTAGCCGAGCAGACGCGGCAGCAACACCGTCGAGCCCGCTTCGGGGACGATGCCCAGGTCGACGAACGGCAGCCGCAGGCTGGCCGAGGGCGCGGCATAGACGAGGTCGGCGTGCAGCAGCATCGTGGTGTCGATCCCGACCGCCGCGCCGCGCACCGCGACGACCAGCGGGACGTCGGTGCTCGCCAGCGCGTGCAGGAAGCGCATCGCGGGCGAGTCGGCGAACGCCGCGCGCTCGAGGAAGTCGCGCAGGTCGTTGCCGGCGCAGAACGTGCCGCCGTTCGCGCCGATCAGCACCGCACCGACGTCGTCGGCCGCGGCCGATTCGACCGCGTCGGCCAGCGCCGCGTACATCGCGACGGTCAGCGCGTTCTTCTTGTCGGGGCGGTCGAGGACGACGTGCCGGACGCCGTCGCGATCGGTCACGGTGATGCCGAGCGAAGTCATGCTCCGCACTCCGCCCGTCAGCCGGGGTTTCCTCCCTCGTAGCGCGCCAGCCGCTCGAGCAAGTCGCGCGCGATGCGCAGCACGTCGCGCTCGGCCGGCGAGAGCGCGTGCGCCATGGCGCCGGCCAGCCGGGCCTCGCGCCGCAGTGCTTCCGCCACCAGGTGCTGTCGCCCGAGCAGCGTGATCGCGATCAGCCGGCGGCGCCGGTCCTCGTCGTCCCGGCGGCGGGTGATCAGGCCGCGGTCTTCGAGCCGGGCCAGCATCCGCGTCAGCGACTGCGGCAAGAGCCGCTCGCGCTCGCCCAGCTCACCAGCCGTCAGCGGCCCCTCGCGCTGCAGCACCCCCAGAACGCTCATCTGCTCGGGGCTCGGCTCGTCGAAGCCGCGCCCGGCGCGCAGGCTGCGCTGGAACAACGCGACCGTCGCACGCAAGGCCCGGGCCTCGGCGAGGATCTCGGGACTCCGCTCCATCGTACGCGGGGTTCACCATTTTTCGACGCGAGGCCCGCACCGGCTCTGAACATCCGCCTTGACAATACTACGTAGTGCGTACTATTTTGAGGCGGACATGCAAGGGCAGCGACAGGGACGTGGGGTCGACCGGGGCGTGCTGGTCGCCTTGGTGGTGGCGGGGGTAGTCGCGATCGTGCACCTGGCCGTCGCCGGCCGCTACGACGCCTTCCGCAACGAGCTGTACTTTATCGTCTGCGGGCGCCACCCGGCCTTCGGCTACGTCGATCAGCCCCCGCTGGTCCCGCTGCTGGCGGCCGCGACGCAGCTGTTCGGCGACGACGTCTGGCTGCTGCGGCTGCCGGCCGTTCTCGCGGCGGTCGCGCTGATCGGGGTGACCTACCGGTTCGTGCGCGACCTGGGCGGCTCGCCGGTGGCGGTGACGCTGGCGACCGTCGCGGTGGCGATCTGTCCGCTGCTGGTCGGCGTCTCGACGACGCTGACGACCTCGAGCTTCGAGCCGCTGGCGTGGACGCTCGTCGCCTGGCTGCTCACCCGCGCGCTGCTCGCCGGCGACCGTCGGGCACTGCCGTGGGCCGGGGTCGTCGCCGGCCTGGCGTTCGAGGCCAAGTACGGGATCGTCATCTGGCTGATCGGCCTGGCGATCGGGCTGCTGTGCACGCCCGAGCGGCGAGTGTTCCGCAGCGGTGCGCTGTGGCTCGGCGTCGGCATCGCGGTGGTGCTCGCCGCGCCGAACGTCGTCTGGCAGACCGTGCACGGCTGGCCGTTCCTGGCCGTCGTGCAAAATCACATCGTCCGCGATCCGGTGCGGCCTGGCGCGATCGGGTCGATCGTCGTGCAGCTGTTCGCCGCCAACGTCGCGCTCGCGCCGCTGTGGCTGGCGGGCGTGATCGCGCCGTTCGTGCGCGCCGACCTCGCGCGGCTGCGCTTCCTGGCGATCGGATTCGTGGTGGCCGTCGTGCTGCTGGTCGTCACGCACGGCAAGGACTACTATTTCGCCGGCCTCTACCCGACCGCGTTCGTCGTCGGCGGCCTGGCGTGCGCGGGCCTCGCGCGTCCGCTGCGCATCGGTTGGCTGGTGCTGGCCGGCGCCTTCTCCGTGTTGCTCGCACCGGTCGTGCTGCCGATCCTGCCGCCGCCGGTGCTGGCGCGCTACCTCGACGCGACGCGCCTGCGGCCCGTCCCCGACGAGCGCGCCGCGGTCGGCGCGCCGCTCACACAGGTTTTCTCCGACGAGATGGGCTGGCGCAGCCTCGAGCAGTCCGTCGCCGCGGCCTACGAGGCGCTGCCCCCGGCCGATCGTGCGCGCGTCGCGATCCTGGCCGTCGACTACGGCGAGGCGGCCGCCATCGACGTCTACGGCGCGAAGGACGGCTTGCCGCCGGCGATCAGCGGCAACGATCAGTACTGGCTGTGGGGACCGCGCGACCACGACGGCAGCGTGATCTTGCACGTCAACGGCGAGCCTGCCATGTGGGCGGCGTTCTGCGCGCAGAGCAGCGTCGTGGGCACCTTCGGCGCACCGTACGCGATGCCGTACGAGAACGACCGCCCGATCATCCTCTGCCGCGGCCTGCGCGCCGACCTGCGCGACACCTGGTATCGGTTCAAGCGCTACGGTTAGCGCGCGAGCAGCGCGGCGGTACCGAGCGCGAGCGGGGTCGCGAGCGCGCCGACGGCGGCGAAGCGCAGCGCTGAAACGTCGATGTTCGCGCGTTGCATGATCGCCAGCCACAGGACGGTCGCCAGCGAGCCGTTGATGCTGAAGTTGGGGCCGACGTTGACGCCCAGCAGCGCCGCGGACGCCAGCGGTGTCGGCGGATGCGCGTGCGCGACGAAGCGGCCGACTTCGAGCCCGACCGGCAGGTTGTTGACCACGTTGGATGCGCCGGCGGCCGCGCCGGCGATCGCCAGGCGCGCCAACGGCGGCGCGAGGTGCGCGGCCCAGGCGAACACCGCCTGCGGCAGCGTCGCGACGCCGGCGAGGTCGAGCGCTTGCACGATCACGAACAGTCCCGCCGTCAGCACCACGATCGGCCAGGCGATGCCGCGCGCGATGTGCAGCGGCGCGTCGCGCCGCCGCGTCGACGCGATCAGCGCCGCGATCGCGCCGAGCGCGAACGTGACGGGGCCCAGCGCCCCCGCGCGCGAGGCCGTCGCGACCAGCGCCGCCGCGGCCAGCACCAGCATCGCCAGCGCGATCGTCCGCGGCCGCGCCGCGTCGCGGCGCACGACGTGCAGCGGCGCGCTCAGCTCGCGGCGGAAGAGCACGATCAGCACCAGGTAGGTCGCGACGATCGCCGCCAGCGAGGCCCAGCCGAACGAGGCGAACCAGGTCGTCAGCGGCGGCATCCGCTGGGCGAAGAAGAGCAGGTTGGAGGGGTTCGCGATCGGCAGCAGCGTGCTGGCGGCGTTGGCGACCAGCGCGCACGCGAACGCGTACGGCAGCGGCGACGCGTCGGTGTCGGCCAGCGCCACCACCACGGCGGGCGTCAACACGACGATCGTCGCGTCGTTGGAGAGGAACGCCGTCGTCATCACGCCGGTCGCGTAGACCAGGGCGAACAGCCGCGCGTGCGAGCCGTGCGCCGCGTGGACCGCGGCCGCGGCGATCCAGCCGAAGACGCCTTCGACGCGCGCGAACTCGGCCAGCGCCATCATCCCGATCAGAAACAGATAGACGTCCAGCCCGCGCGCGACGGCGGCTCCGGCTTGCGCCGGCGTGAGCGCGCGCACCAGCACGAGTGCCAGCGCGCCGCCGGCCGCCCACCACGCCGGGTAGGTGTGCCACGGGCGGACGAGCACGCCCAGCAGCGCGACCGCCGCGACCGTCAGCGCGACGGCGTGCAACGCGTCGCTATGCGCTCGCCCGCGACGGCCGGTACAAGTGAGCGCCGCCGTAGACGGGGATGCCGCCGACGATCGTCGCGATCACTTGGTAGTCGTCGCTCCAGACCGACAGGTCGGCGCGCTTGTTGGGCTCGATCGTGCCCAGCTCGCGGTCGAGGTTGAGCAGCTGCGCGGGGCTGCGCGTCGCCGACATCACGGCGACTTCGAACGGGATGTCGGCATAGGCCATCAGGTTGCGGACCGCCTGATCGATCAGCAGCGCGCTGCCGGCGATGGTGCCGTCTTCGGCGCGCACGACCCCGCCTTCGATGCGATAGCCGCTGCCGGCCGGCGGCATGTTGTCCGTCGCCAGCACCAGCCGGTCGTGCAGCGTGCGGTACAGCAGGTCGACCATCGGCGGCGAGACGTGATAGCCGTCGCAGATCAGCTGCACCGTCGTGCGCGTCTCTTGGATGAAGGCCGCCAGGATCGAGGGGTCGCGGTGGTCGAGCGGCGGCATCGCGTTGAACGCGTGCGTGATGGTGCGAAAGCCGATGCCGATCGCGAGCACGCCTTCGCGGTACTTCGCCGAGGTGTGGCCCGCCGAGCAGACGATGCCCTGATCGAAGAAGAAGCGCGCGACGTCGTCGACGCCTTCCGCTTCCGGCGCCATCGTCACCATGACCAGCGCGCCTTTGCAGGCCTCGATCATCTCTTGGGCGCGCTCGAGCGAGGCTGGCTGCACCCACTCGCCGCGATGGACGCGACGGAATTTCGGATTGAGGAACGGGCCTTCGAAATGGATGCCCAGACAGCGCGCGCCGATCGGCTCGCCTGCCTCGAAGAGCTGGTTCGCCGCCTCCGCGACCTCGGCCGCGGCGTGCATCATCGACTCCCACGGCGCGGTCATGACGCCGGCCACGAAGCCGGTCGCGCCGTGGCGCGCGTAGGCGCGCGATGCGACCTCGACCGCATTGCCCTGATCGCGATTGAAGAGCAGTTCGTCGGCGCCGTTGGTGTGGACGTCGATCAGGCCCGGTGCGACGATCGCGCCGTCAGGCGGGCGGAGATCCGTCGGGCCGTCTTCCGGCAGGATGCGGGCGATGCGCCCGCGTTCGATGGCGAGCCGTCCGTGAACCAGTGTGCCGTCCCCCAGTGCGAGCCGGGAGGGGCCAAAGATGTACGTATCGGGCACGTCCGGCCGGATTCGGGAACGGCCGCAGCGGCACCCCTGCCTACCGTCGTCCGAAGAGGCGTCCCAGGAACGACGATCGGTCGGCTGGCAATTCGCTGGGAACCGCGGCGGCGGCGAGCCGTTCGCGTTCCGCCCGTTCGCGCTCGGCGCGCGCCAGGCGCGCCATGTGCTCCTCGGCGTGCGCCTGCAGCGTCTCGCGCAGCGCCACCAGCTCGTTCCACCCGGCCGGCGCGCGGCCCGCGGCCCGCGCTTCGCGATACTCTTGGGTCGAGACGGTGAAGACGCGCTGCGGTACGATGGCCCGCTCGCGCAGGTAGCGATCGGCCAACATGACGACGTTGCGGCGTTCGGCGGCGTCTTCGTGGTCGGCCATGGTGTGCACGAACGTCATCGGCTTGCCGAGCTCGTTGACGCGGCCGTAGAGCTCGAGCTCGCGGTCGGAGAGCTGCCGCGAGAAGAGCGCCACGATCTCGCTCGCCGCCGACGCGGCGGCGCGCACGATCTCGCCCGCCAGCGGATTGCCCGAGTCGAACGCCGGCACGTGCACCAGCACCAGCTGCGGCGGCAGCGACCACGGCGTCTCGATCAGCAGCGGCGTGCGCGTCGCCGCGTCGAGCGCGTCGCCGACGGAGATCGGATTCCAGCCGGCGTCGTCGCCGAGCGCGTAGACGCGATGCTCGGGACCGTAGCGCACGTGGACGGGGAAGCGCATCTCGACCTCGCTGCCTTCGTCGGGCAGCACGCGTTCGCCGGCGAAGGCGTTGATGAGGCTCGACTTGCCGCGCTTGAACGCGCCGAGCACCGCGACGCGCCAGCGCTCGGGGCGTAAGCCGTGCTCGTAGGTCGCCGGATCGAAGCGGGCGGTCTCGGCCGGCACGAGGCGCTCGCGTCCGGCGTCGGGATCGAGCGGAATGGACGGGTCGGCGCGCTCGGCACGGTCGACGCGGCTCTCGCGCGCGAACGCTTCGGTGCGGGTCTCGATGCGGGTCGCCAGCGCGCGCGCCGCGCCGGCCCGTTCGCGCGCCGCGCTCGCCGCCGCGGCACGATCGGTGCCGCCGGCGTGCGCGGCCAGCGCGCGATCGAGCGGTGCCAGCGCCTCTTCGCGCACCCGCGGCGCGAGCAGGCCCAGCCGTGCGCCCAGCCCCGCGCCGACCGCCGCGACGCGCGTCGCGATCCCCTCGACGTAGGCGGCCAGCTCGGCGTCGAAGGCGGGGTAGATGTCGGCGTCGAGATCCGCGACCAGCTCGCGCTTCATGTACGTGCCGGGCGGCGCGGCGGCGAAGCGGCGCGCGATGGCGTCCACCAGGCCGACGGCGGGACCGCCGAGCGCGCCCAGCACGATCGACGAGCGCAGGCCGGTCTCGAGGTCGGTGCTCCAGGCGCCGCTGGCCGGATCGGCGCCGAACGCACGCGCCGCGTCTTCGGTCACCGGCAGCCGTTCGGCCGCGATCCCGTCGAGCAGCGGCGCCAACGTGCCGTTCGCGTCGGCCGCGCGGGCCGCGGCGACGACGGCGCCCGAGGCCGCGCGCGTCTGGTCGCGCAGCCGCTTCGCGACCAGCTCGGCGGCGTCGCCGGCGAAGCGCCCGATCGCGCTGGCCAACACGTCGTCGACCAGGATGTGCAGCTTGGCGCGATCGCGCAGCCGTGCGACGTCGGCGGTGTCGAACGCGCGCAGCAAGGTGCGCACGAGCCCGGCGCGCATCTGTTCGCCGTGCCCGCGCAGCGCGTCGGCGACCGAGGTCCCGGTCTGCTCGAGCGCCGTCCGCGCGTCCGCGGCGGCCGCGTCGAACGCATCGAGCGCGGGGACGACCGTGCCGCGGCGCGTGCGCAGCGTGTGCGCGTCCGTCTCGAGCGCTTCGGCGTCGAAGGTCAGCGCGTCGGCGGCGCGGGTGGCGACGCGGCGTGCCTCGGCGGCCGCCCGCCGTAACCGCGAGCGCCCGGTGGTGGCGACCAGCGAGGCGTCGAGCGCGCCGAAGAACTCGCGGAAGCGGCTCTGCGCCAGCAGATGCTCGTCGCCGGTCAGCAGCCCTTCGGCGTACTCGCGCGCGGAGAGCGGGAAGACCGGCGTGCCCGGCGCGTGCAACGCCGCCTGCGCGACGATGCGCTGCGCGGCCGATTGCCACGCTTCGCGATCGCCTTCGCGCATGCGCCACAGATCGATCTTCGTCTGCACGATGAAGACCGACTCGATGTAGCGGCGGATGATGCCCAAGAACGACGCGTCGCCTTCGGTGAACGGCTGCTGCGTGTCGATCAGGTAGAGGACGGCGTCGGCGCCCGGCAGATACGAAAGCGTCGCGCGCCGGTGGGCGGGGTTGATCGAAGCCAGGCCCGGCGTGTCGGCGACCACGAAACCGACCTGCAGAAACGGCGAATCGACGCCCACCCGCACCAGCGCGGGCGCGCTCGAGTCGTCGGCGTCGGTCGCGTCGTGCAGCTTCCCCTCTTCGCCGACGGCGACGAAGCGCGCCAGCCGGCCGAGCGGGACGCGCTCCTCGCGGCCGTTGGGGTAGACGGCCGTCGCGCTCTCCTCGGCCGCGTACGAGAGCTCGGTGATCGTCGCCGTCGAGGGATTGATGTCGGTCGCCAGCAGGCCGACGATGCGGCGCCCGCCGGAGCGCTCCTCGAACTCGACCTTGCCCAACAGCGCGTTGAGCAGGAAGGACTTCCCGCTGGAGAACTCGCCGACGACGGCGAGGACGAAGCGCCCGTCGCGCAGCCGGACCGCGGTCCGTTCGAGCGCCGCCGCGTCGTCGTCGGCGTCGTGCCAGCGCGCCGCGCTGGTCAGCAGCGCGCGCAGCTCGTCGAGCGCTCCGGCGACGTCGTCCCGCGCCGCACGATAGCGCTCTAGCGGGTCAGCCATTCACACCTTTAGCCACGAATCAATTTTAGCGCCTCGTCGCGGTGCTGTTCCATGAGTTCTCTCGTATCGCCCTCGACGTTGAGGCGCAGGAGCGGCTCGGTGTTCGACTTGCGCACGTTCAGCCACCAATGGGGATACTGGACCGTCACCCCGTCGAGGTGGTCGATCTGGGCGTCCTTGTAGTAGTCCTGGACGTGCTGCATCTTGGCGTCGGCGTCGGTGACCGTCGAGTTGATCTCGCCCGACCGGAAACGGGTGTTGTACGGCGCGATCGCCTGAGTGACCGTCTCGCCTTCTTCGCTGAACAGGTCCAGGCACTGCATGAGCGCGATCATCCCCGAGTCGGCGAACCAGTTCTCGCGGAAGTAGAAATGGCCGCTGTGCTCGCCGCCGAACGGGATGTTCTCCGCGCGCATGAGCGGCTTGATCAGCGAGTGGCCGACCTGGGAGCGCACCGGGATGCCGCCGTGCGCGAGGATCGCCTCGGGGACGCTGCGCGAGCAGATCAGGTTGTAGAGGATCCGCGAGCCGGGATACTTCTTGAGCGTCGCGACGCCGACCGCGGCGGTGACGATGCTGCCGTCCGGGAAGCCGCCCCGCTCGTCGACCAGGAACATGCGGTCCGCGTCGCCGTCGAACGCGGCCCCTAGGTCGCAGTGGTGCGCCAACACCGCCTTGCGCAGGTCGAGCTTGTTCTCGTCCTCGATCGGGCTGGCCGGATGGTTCGGGAAGGTGCCGTCGAGCTCGAAGAAGAGCGGGATGACCGTCACCTGCGGCAGGTACTTGAAGACGTAGGGGACCGTCAGGCCGGCCATGCCGTTGCCGGCGTCGATCGCGATCGTGTACGGCTTGATCTTGGTCGTGTCGCGGATGAACGAGACGCAGTGCTTGCCGAAGTCGTCGAGGACCTCGCGCTCGCCGACGGTGCCTTGCTTCGCCGGCGCGGTGAACTTGCCGGAAAGCGCGAGGTCGCGCACCTCGCCCAGGCCGGTGTCCAGCGAGATCGCCTGCGCCTGCTCGCGGCAGAACTTGAGGCCGTTGTACTCGGCCGGGTTGTGCGAGGCCGTGATCATCACGCCGCCGTCGAAGCCGTAGTGGCCGACCGCGAAGTAGAGGGCGTCGGTCGAGATCAGGCCGATGTGCGTGACGTTCGCGCCGCCCTCGACGGCGCCGCGCGTGAGGGCCTCCAGGAGCGGCTCCCCCGAAGGACGCATATCGCGTCCGATGCAGATGTTCGTCCGGCCCAGGGCTTGGACGAACGCGCGCCCGATCAGATACGCGACGTCCGGCGTCAGTTGGGTTCCAACGATTCCGCGGACGTCGTAGCTCTTGAAGATCGACGCGTCGAATGCGGTCTGCATGGTTGCTCGGCTTTCGGAGGAGAAAAGCGTGAAACCTCGGGTTGTCGTGACGCGCCGCATCCCCGATGACGGGATCGCCCTCTTGCGTTCGTACTTCGACGTCGACGAGAACCGGGACGACCGTCCGTATACCCCGGACGAGTTGGCCGCACGCGCGGCGGAAGCCGATGCCCTGGTCGCGCTCCTGACCGACCGCGTCGACGAAGCCTTGCTGGCACGCAGCCCGAAACTGAAAATCGTCGCCAACGTCGCGGTCGGCTACGACAACATCGACCTGGCCGCGGCCGCGCGCCACGGGGTGGCGGTGACGAACACCCCCGGCGTGCTGACCGACGCGACGGCGGACTTCGCCTTCACGCTGCTGCTGGCGACGGCGCGGCGCGTCGCCGAGGCCGATCGCTACGTGCGCGCGGGGCGCTTCAAAGGCTGGCTGATGATGGGCTTCTTGGGCGGCGATCTGAACGGGGCGACCCTGGGCATCGCGGGCTTCGGCCGCATCGGTCAGGCGGTCGCCCGCCGTGGCCGCGGGTTCGGGATGCAGATCGTCTACCAGGACGAACAGCCCGCGCCGGAGGCGCTCGAAGCCGAGCTGGGCGCGCGGCGCGTCGACAAGGACACACTGCTCGAGCACAGCGACTACGTCTCGCTGCACGTGCCGCTGCTCCCGACGACGCGTCAGTACATCGGCGAGCTCGAGCTGCGGAAGATGAAGCGCACCGCGTACCTGGTCAACACCTCGCGCGGACCGGTCGTCGACGAGGCGGCGCTCGCGAAAGCGCTGCGCGCGGGCGAGATCGCCGGCGCCGGACTCGACGTCTTCGAGCGCGAGCCCGAGGTGCACCCCGAGCTGCTGACGCTCGAGAACGTCGTGCTCGCGCCGCACATCGCCTCGGCGACGGTCGGCACGCGCACGAAGATGGCGCTGATCGCCGCCGAGAACGCGATCGCCGCCGTCAGCGGGAAGACGCCGCCCAACCTCGTGCGCGCATAGCGCCGTCCGGACGCGGGCACTCCTCGCGATGTGCGCGGGGAGGCCGGGTTCTCGCTGATCGAGGTCCTGCTGGCGGCGGCGTTGTTCGTGACCGTCGCGCTGGGCGCGTTCGAGACGCTGCGGCAGCTCAGCAGCGGCGCGAGCCATCTGGCGGCGCGCCATCTCGCCTACGCCGGGCTGGAGCGGTTGAGCGGGACGCTGCGCGCCGAGGCCCGCAGCGCGACGGCGATCTGGTCGAGCGCGCCGGCGGCGAGCGCCGCCTACGACGGCTGCGTGCAGCTCGACTTCTACACCGCCGACGCCGGCGGCCCACGCTTTTGGAGCTATCGCGCGTTTCCGCACCACGCGTCGGACGATGCGGTGCCCCCCGACGCGCTCGAACGGCTGGCGGCCGCCGCGCCGATCGCGGCGTGCGATCCGAGCCTGAGCGGCGCGATCGTGCTGCATGGCCTGCAAAGCGCGCCCACCGTCACCGCCGTCGCGCCGAACCTGCTCGCCGCGCACGCCGACGCGTACCTTCGCACGCCGGACTCGGGCTTCGTCGCGGCGAGCGTGCCGGCGACCGCACCGATCCCGGTCGGCGTGCTCGACGCGAACGGCAACCCGGTCGCGGGCGGCAACACGGTGCTCGAGCTGCGGCTCGACACGGGTGACGCATCGCGCGTGCTCGACCTGGTCGCCGGCGCGTTCCCGAACGGGTTCACCGAGGTGTTGCAATACACGTGCAGCGCGCGCTGTGACGTCGGCCACGATGCCGGCGGCGCCAAGACGTTAACCGCCTGCGCGATGAGCTGGCAGACGGCGTGGAGCGAGTACGTCGTGTGGAACGACGCGACGACCAGCGCCGACGGCTCGCTGACGTTCCCGGGCGGGTGGTTCATCGCCGGCGATTTCGTCTTCACCTACAGCGGCACGCGCGCGTCGGACGGCGGGACCGACACGTTCGTGCAGAGCGATCCCGCCACCAACTGGGACGCGACGCGCAACTACGTCAGCGACCCGCCGAACCTGCCGACTCCGGCGGGAACGTGGGCCGGCAGCTTCGCGCCGTGGAACGTCGTCGCGGAAGCGCCGGCGGCGTGGCTGAACGACTTCGGGCCGTATCTGGCCGCCGGCGAGCTGACGGCGGTCGACGCCGATCAAGCGCGCTGCGCCGCCGTGCAGGCGCAAGGGAGCAGCGGTGGCTTCTACACGAACGGCTGAGCGGGGCTTCACGCTGCTCGAGGTGCTGGTGTGCGTCGGCGTGCTGGTCGCGGCCGGAGCCGCGAGCGCCGGCGCGTTCGCCGCCGTCGCGCGCGAGGCGACGCCGGGGACCGTGCGCGATCTCGCGTTGATGGCCGGTGAGAACGCGCTGGCGCGAGCGCGCGCCGCCGTCGCCTACGCGTCCTCGCCGAGCGCCGACGGGACGACGCTGTTGGCCGACCGCTCGTGGGGACTGATCCCGGGCCAGACCGACCTCGTCGCCGGCGGCGAGCTGCAGGCTCCGGCGACGTGCGGGACGAGCGCTCCGCTCGTGCTCAGGCTGCCGATCGCCGCGACGTACGACGCGACGACGCAGCGCTTCACCGTCGTCGTCACCTATCCGCGCGATCCGTGCGCGCTCGCCGGGGACGGAAGCATTCCGGCGGGCGACGCGCAGACGCTCACGCTCGGCGAGACGCTGCCGCCGTCGGTCTATCCGCCGGGCCAGACGCTCACGCGCGCCGTCGCGACGCCGGCGCGCATGTGATGCTGGGGGTCGCGCTGTGGTTCGCGATCGCGCTCACGCTGCTGGCCGGCGTGCTGCTCGACGGCGCTGCGGCGTTCGCGCGCGCCAGCTTGCACGCGGCCGCCGACCACGCGATCGAGAGCGCGCTGCACGACACCCTCGCCGGCTACCAGAACGCGCTGCAAACGGCGATCGCGAACGCCAGCGCTCCGCTCTCGCCGGCACAGCCCTTCACCGGCGCGCCGCCCTCGCTCGCGGGCTACGCGAGCGCGCTGGCGTCGTTGCCGAACCCGTGGCAGACGACGGTCGCGCCGCCCGCGGGCAGCGACGTACCGTTCACCGTCAGCGCGACGGTCACGCCGACGACGCTGGCCGCGCCCGCCTGCGGCGCGTCGGCGGGGAGCGCGTCGTCCGGCCCGGACGCGATCGCGTGGCTGCAGTGCTCGGGCTTCGTGCAAGAGTCGCGCCTCTCGGTGCGCGTCGACGTCGAGGTGCTCGACGCGAACGGCGGCGCGGTGTTCGCCGAGCGCGAAGAGGACGTCACGCTGCGGCTGTTCGCGGAGCCGCCGTACAGCGCGGTCGTCGGGCACGCCGACGGTCGTGCCGACGCGCCGACCGACGACGATCCGGTCACGCCGCCGGTGCACGAAGGCGATCTCGGCGGCGACACCGTCAGCGGCGCGCCGCTCCCCTCGCCGAGTCCGTGGCCGGCCGGCGGCACGCTGATCCACGTGCGGTACCAATGCGTCGACGGCACCGGCTCGTGCGCGAACGCAACGCCGCCCGACCCCGACGCCGCGCTCCAATACGACACGCACTGGCAAAACGGCAACGCCCCGCCCCCATGAGAAGGCACCGGTGAGGTACGGGGAGCGTCAGGCGGCGGCGTGCGGGACGGCGAGAAATGCCGCCAGCGCCTCGTCGACGAGCTCGGGCTCTTCTTCGTGCGGGAGCAGGCCCGAGTTCGCGAAGGTGACCAGGCGCGCGTTGCGGGTCAGTCGGAGGAACTCGTCGGCGTTCGAGCGGGGCGCGAGCACGCTCGCGCGCTCGCCCCACAGCACCAGCAGCGGCGTGCTCAGGAACGGCAAGTCGCGCGCGATCTGACAGTCGAGCCGGCCGCCGACGAACGCGGCGGGGACGTAACGCGCGCCGGGCTGGTGCGTGACGGCGTAGTAGTGGTCGACGATCTGATCGGTCACGCTGGCCGGATCGGCGTACACGCGGTGCTGCAAGAACCAGCGCAGCGACGCCTTCGAGGCCAGCACGTTGAACATCGCCTCGCCGAGGATCGGCGTGCGGATGAGGGTCGTCAGCGTGGTACCGGGCGTGGTGGCCGGGCGATCGAGCATGCCGGCGAGGCCGGCGGGACAGATGACGGCGAGCCGTTCGATCCGATCCGGGTCGCGAACGGCGGCGCGGATCGCGAACGCCGCACCCAGTGACGAGGCGACGACGCAGACCGGTCCGTCCCCGAACCGCACCAACGCCTCGGCGATCTGGTCGACGAACAGCTCGGTGTCGTAGCGCAGGCGCGGTTTGTCCGACAAGCCGCAACCGAGCAGGTCGAAGGCGACGACGCGATGGTGCCGAGCGAGCAGCCCGAACAGGCGGTGGAACTCGAACGAGGACGCGCCGGCATAGATGCCGTGCACGAGCACGACGGGCGGACCCTCGCCGGCCTGGGTGGCGAAGATCTCGTGGCCGCGCCACGTCCACGGGACGCGCGTCCCGCCCAGGGCGTTCGTCGGGAGCGGTGCGTTGCTGAGCGCGCGGTTGGCGGCGGCGACCGCACCGGTGACCCCGGCACCGGCGAGGAGCGGACGGACGAGCTTCTTCACGGTGGTACATTCACAAACGGTCGCAACCCCCGCTTTGTTGCACTTGGCCACCCCGGAAAACAAACGGGACCCGGTCGCAGACCGGGCCCCGCGTAGCGGCTCGCGGCCGCCGGCCGCGAACGCGAAGGGTTCGGCGCTCGTCGAGAGCGCCGAAGCCACTAGACGTCGTAGTAGAGGAAGAACTCGTAGGGGTGGGGCCGGATCTCGACCGGCTTGAGCTCGCGCTCGACCTTGTAGTCGATCCATTCCTGGATGAACTCCTCGGTGAACACGCCGCCCGTCGTCAGGTACTCGTGGTCGTTCTTGAGCGCGTCGAGCGACTCGCGCAGCGAGCCCGGCACGCTGCGGATCCCCTTGGCCGCCTCGGGGTCGAGGTCGTAGATGTTGGTGTCGAGCGGTCCGAAGCCGGCCTTGGTCGGGTCGATCTTCTTCTTGATGCCGTCGATGCCGGCGCACAGCAGCGCCGAGAAGGCCAGGTACGGGTTCGAGCTCGGATCGGGCGGACGGAACTCGAGACGCTTGGCCTTCGGGTTGCCCTGGAAGAACATCGGGATGCGCACGGCGGCGGAGCGGTTGCGAGCCGAGAACGCGACGTTCACCGGCGCCTCGTAGTGCGGAACCAGCCGCTTGTACGAGTTGGTCGTCGGCGCACAGAACGCGAGCAGCGAGTCGATGTGCGTGAGCAGGCCGCCGATGTAGAACAGCATCAGCTCGCTGCACTCGGCGTAACCGGCCGCATCGTAGAACAGCGGCTTGCCGCCCTTCCAGAGCGACTGGTGGACGTGCATGCCCGAGCCGTTGTCGCCGAAGAGTGGCTTGGGCATGAAGGTGACCGTCTTGCCGTGCGAGCGCGCGACGTTCTTGACCACGTACTTGAACGCCATGACGTTGTCGGCGGTCGTGAGCAGGTCGCCGAATCGGAAGTCGATCTCGGCCTGGCCGGCGGTACCGACCTCGTGATGCTGCATCTCGACGTCGATGCCCCAGTCCTTGAGGACCAGCGCCATCTCGCTGCGCACGTCGGTCAGCGTATCCGACGGTGAAACCGGATAGTAGCCTTCCTTCGGCCGGATCGTGTAGCCGAGGTTCTGGCCGTCGGTGTTGGCGCTGTTCCAATGGCCCTCGACCGAGTCGATCTCGTAGCCCGAACGGTTGCCGCTGTTCTCGTACACGACGTTGTCGAGGATGAAGAACTCCGCCTCCGGGCCGAAGTAGGCCACGTCCGCGATCCCCGTTTCCTTGAGATACGCTTCGGCGCGGCGCGCGATGTTGCGCGGGTCCTTCGCGTAGAGCCCCTTCGCGACCGGATCGTAGACGTCGCAGATCACCGAGAGCGTCGGGACCGAGCGGAACGTGTCGACGCAGGCGGTGGAGACGTCCGGCTTGAGGATCATGTCCGACTCGTGGATCGCCTGGAAGCCGCGGATCGACGAACCGTCGAACCCGATGCCGGCCTCGAACGCGGCCTCGTCCATCTGTTCGGCCGGCACGGTGGTGTGCTGCCACATCCCCGGGACGTCGATGAATTTGATGTCGACCATCTTGATGCCGTGCTCTTTGATGAAGTCGACGATCTCTTTGGGTTTCTTGGCCGCCGGCTTCTCGCGCGGCTCGTGGGCTGGAGGAAAGTCAAAACGTCCCATCAGGGGCGCTCCGTTCGGCCCATTCGACGGGATGCGTTTCGCCATTTGTCCAGCATACGAGGCCTCCGATTCTATCTGGGGGCCGGGCGTCCGGCCAGTTGCAAAAGGGTTGCATCCACACGTCGTGCCGCGCACGCCAAGCGTACAGCAAATCTCCAATGGCAGCGGGGTCGGCGGACCGTAGAATCGGCGAATAGACCGCGGCACATTCCCGTGGTCTATCTGCTTATCCAAATGTAGAGGAGGGGTTTTGAAAATCCTGGCTGCGGCGTTTCTCGCCGCGTGCACGCTGATGGCGATCCCTGCGATCGCGCAGCAGGCCGCCCCGTCGCCCAGTCCAGCCGCGGCGGCCCCGGCTGCCAGCGCCAGTCCGGTTCCCACTCCGTCGCCGACGCCGACGCCGACGTGGCAAGGTGCGGGCTTCGTCGCGGCGTCGTACAACTCACCATCGACTGGCAACGTCAGCGGCCCACACACCGCGTTCGACTTCGCGAACGGCGGCCTCTCGCGCGTCTTCGACACGCAGAGCGACGAGCTGATGCTCAACGCCATGAACTACACCGTGACGCGCAACGGCCCGATCGGCGGCAAGCTCGAGGTCACCGCCGGCAGCAACGCCAACGTCATCGCCTCGTACCCGACGTTGCCGAACAACTCGTTCGACGTCACGCAGCTCTACGTCGACGCGACGAGCGGACTGTTCACGCTGCAGGTCGGCAAGTTCGAGACGCTCGCCGGGGCCGAGGTCATCGAGGATCCGAACGACGTCAACATCTCGCGCTCGATCTTGTTCGGCTACGCGGTCCCGTTCACGCACACCGGGGTGCGGCTCACCTTCGCGCCCTCGTCGCTCTTCACGTTCATCGTCGGTGCCAACAACGGTTGGGACAACCTCAAGGGCAACGGTTTGGGGAGTCCGACCGCCGAGGTGTCGGCGGCTTACAACGGAGCGGTGATCTCCGGCTCGGTGAACGGCTACTTCGGCACCGAACGGGTCAGCGACAGCGCCTGGACGACCGATGCCGCCGAGCCCACCGGGTCGCGCCAGCTGATCGACGTCGTGGCGACGTATCACGTGACGCCCAAGCTCACGCTGCAAGGGAACTTCGACACCGGCTCGCAGGGCAACGCCCCGATCCTCGACGGCGCCGGCTTGCCGGTGACCAGCGGCGGCGGCGTGCCGATCACGGGCCTGGCCACCTGGAACGGCGTCGCGGGGTACGCCGAGTACGCGTTCACCTCGTCGTTCTCGGCCGCGCTGCGCGCGGAGACGTTCAACGACGCGGAGGGCTATCGCACCGGCTACGACCAGCAGTGGAAGGAGACCACCGTGACGCTCTCCTACACGCCGCCGGGCGCGTCGATGCTGACCTTCCGGCTCGAGGGACGCGCGGACGTCTCCAACCAAGGCGTCTGGCTGACGCCCGGCGGACTGCTGACCAACAACCTGCAGAGCGTGGCGGGGCAAGTCCTCATCAAGTTCTAGGGGCTTCGCGCGAATTGACCGTCGAGGAGCGCCGTGCCGGGCGGCGAACCTCGACGGCCAGCTCGCGACGGGAACCCGGTGCAATTCCGGGACGGTCGCGCCACTGTCAGCGGGGAGCTGCCGATCCGCCACTGGTCCGCGTGACCGGGAAGGCGCCGGCGTCGAAGCGCCGATCCGCAAGTCAGGACACCGGGGCGAGCTCGCGTTTCGTTCGTGGCTCGCTGCCTCGCGTCAGGGTAGGTGTCCGTTGCTCCTCGTCCCCGTGCTGCTGGCGGCGGCCAGCCTGCGCATCGTCTCTCTCGCCCCCGCGCTGACCGAAGATCTGTTCGCGATCGGTGCCGGGCCGCAGGTCGTCGCGACCGACGTGTTCTCGAACCGTCCGGCCGCGGCACGGCGCCTGCCGCACGTCGGCGGCATGCGCGACGTCGATGCCGAGGCGGTGCTGACCCATCGTCCGGGGCTGGTCGTCGGCGTGCCGTACGAAGCGGCGCAGCTGGCCGACGTGCGGCGCGCCGGTCTGCGCACCGTCGCGCTGCCGCTCGACGACCTCGGCGACGACCTGCGCGCGATCCGGACGCTCGGCGCGCTCACCGGTCACCGCGTCGCCGCGGCGCGGCTGGTCGCGGCGATTCGCGCGCGGCTCGGCGCGGCGCACGCCCGTGCGGCGCGCGGCCGGCGCCTGCGCGTCTTCGTCTCGCTGGGCTCGATGGGCACGGCCGGCGGCGGCTCGTACGTCGACGACCTGCTCGGCTTGGCGAACCTCGACAACGTCGCGCACGACGTGCACCGCCCGTGGCTGACGTACGCGGCCGAGCAGCTCGTCGCCGCGCAGCCCGACGTCGTCGTCCTGCCGGTGCCGGGCCCGCCGCTGGTCGGCGAGCCGTGGGCGCACTTGGACGCCGTGCGTGCCGGCCGGATCGTGCGCATCCCGCAGGACGACCTGTTGCGACCGGGACCGCGTGTCGCGGACGTGCTCGACGATCTCGTGGCGGGTGTCGCACGGTGGCGGTGAACGCTCGTCGCACGGCCAACCTGCTCGCGCTGTGCGTCGTGCTGGCCGTCTGCGCGGTGGTCGGCATCGCGGTCGGATCGGTCGCGCTGGCGCCGGGCGACGTGTGGGGCGCGCTCGTCCACCCGCACGCGGGCGACGTCGTCACGACGATCGTGTGGGCGCTGCGCTTTCCACGCGTGCTGATCGCGGTGCTGGTGGGCGGTGCGCTGGCCGTCAGCGGCACGATGCTGCAAGGGATGCTGCGCAACGGGCTGGTCGATCCGTACTTGACCGGCGGCAGCGCCGGCGCCGCCTTCACGATCGCGATCGCGATCGTGCTCGGCGCGCCCGAGCCGCTCTTCGCGGGGTTCGCGTTCGCCGCCGCGCTGGGGACGACGCTCGGCGTCGCGGCGTTGGCGCGCAGCGGGCGCGGCGTCTCGCCGGAACGGCTGATCTTGGCCGGCATCGCCGTCTCCTCGTTGTTCGCGGGCTTGACGACGCTGGTCATCATCGCGTGGGCCAGCTCGACGGCGTCGCTCCAGATCATCAGCTGGCTGGGCGGCTCGCTGGCCGGCCACGGCTGGCACGAGCTGGGCTGGGCCGCGGTCTACGCGGCGCTCGGTCTGGCGCTCGCGGTCGTCGCGGTGCCGGCGCTCAACGCGCTGCGCTTGGGCGACGTGCGCGCGCGTGCGCTCGGCGTCGATCTCGACCGCACGCGCTGGCTGGTGCTGATCGCATCCTCGTTGCTGGTCGCGGCAGCGGTCAGCGTCAGCGGCATCGTCGGCTACGTCGGCTTGATCGTGCCGCACGTCGTGCGCCGGCTGTGCGGCTCGGACACGCGCTGGGCGCTGCCGGCCAGCATCCCGGCCGGCGCGATCGTCGTGCTCGTCGCCGACGTCATCGCGCGCACCGCCGCACAGCACCAAGAGCTCCCGATCGGCGTGCTGCTCTCGGTCGTCGGCGTGCCGGCGTTCCTCTATCTCGGCTTCGTCCGGCGGCGGACGGCATGATCGAGGCGCGCGGGCTGCAGCTGGGCTACCGCGATCGCGTCGTGCTGCGCGACGTCGCGCTGACGTTGCGGCCGGGGGAGCTGGTCGCGATCGTCGGGCCGAACGGGTCGGGCAAGTCGACGCTGCTGCGCGCGCTGGCCGGCGCGCTGGCGCCGCAAGCGGGCTCGGTCGCGGTCGACGGCCGGCCGGTCGGGTCGCTGGGTCCGGCGGCGCGCGCGCGCAGCGTCGCCCTGGTGGCGGCGGAAGAGCACGCCGACGACGACGTCGCCGTGCGCGAGGCCGTCGCGCTGGGGCGCTTGGCGCACCGGCCGTGGTGGCGCTGGAGCGGCGACGAGCGCGACGAGGCGATCGTCGAGCAGGCCCTCGCGCGCGTCGACCTGGTCGCGTTCGCGGAGCGTGCGATCGCGACGCTCTCGAGCGGCGAGCGGCAGCGCGTGTGGATCGCGACCGCGCTCGCGCAAGGTGCGCCCACGCTGCTGCTCGACGAGCCGACCAGTCACCTCGATCTGGCCGGCGCCTACGCGACGCTCGACGTGCTGCACGGGCTCGCCGCCGACGGCGCCGCGATCGCGGTCGTGCTGCACGACCTCAACTTGGCCGGTGCGGCCGTCGACCGCGTCGTGCTGATCGGCGAAGGCACCGTGCTCGCCGACGGTCCGGTCGCCGACGTGTTTCGCGACGAACTGCTCTCGCGCGCGTACGGCGCCGAGATCACCGTGCTGCGCACCGGCGACGGCACGCTGGTGGCGGCCCCGGCGCGGCGCGCGCGAGCGGGCACGTGAGCGCGTCGCGCGCACGCGGACTGATGGTGCTCGGCACCGCGTCGAACGTCGGCAAGTCGGTGACGGTGGCCGCGCTGTGCCGCATCTTCGCCGACGACGGCGTCGACGTCGCGCCGTTCAAGGCGCAGAACATGTCGCTCAACGCGGCGGTGACCCCGGACGGCCGCGAGATCGGTCGCGCGCAAGCGGTGCAGGCGGAGGCGGCGCGGCGCCCGGCCGAGGTCGAGATGAATCCGATCCTGCTCAAGCCGACCGGCGAGCGGCGCTCGCAAGTCGTGCTCGAAGGCGCGATCTGGGACGACGTCGACGCGTGGGACTACCATCGCCGCCGCACCGCGGAGCTGTTCCCGCGCGTGGTGGCCGCGTACGAACGGCTGGCCGCGCGGTGCGAGCTGATCGTGCTCGAAGGTGCGGGCTCGCCGGCCGAGATCAACCTCAAGGACCGCGACGTCGCGAACATGCGAATGGCGCAAGCCGCCGACGTGCCGTGCCTGCTGGTGGCCGACGTCGATCGGGGCGGCGCGTTCGCGGCGCTGGCCGGAACGCTCGGGCTGCTCGAGCCGGCCGAGCGCGCGCGCATCCGCGCCTTCGCGCTGACGAAATTCCGGGGAGATCTCGATTTGCTGCGGCCGGGGCTGACCGCGATGGAAGAGCGCCTCGGCATCCCGTGCGCCGGGGTCGTGCCGTGGATCGACGCGCTCGGCATCGACGAGGAAGACGGCTATGTGGTGCCGCCGACGCCGCCACGCTGGCCCGCCGAGGACGGACCGGCGCGCCGCTTGCGGATCGCCGTGCTGGATCTGCCGTTCTTCGCCAACGCGACCGACGTCGACGCGTTGGCCGCCGAACCGTCGGTCGTCGTGCGCCGCGTCGCGACGCCCGGCGAGCTCGACGGCGCCGATCTCGTCGTGCTGCCGGGCAGCAAGGAGACGGCGCGCGATCTGGCGTGGCTGCGTGCGCGCGGGTTCGGCGAGGCGCTGCGCGCGCACGTCGCGCGCGGGCGCGCCGCGATCGGCATCTGCGGCGGGATGCAGATGCTCGGGGACCGGCTCGACGATCCGCACGGCGTCGAGCGCGGCGGCTCCGCCGACGGGCTGGGCTTGCTGCCGCTGACGACGACCCTGGCGGCGCGCAAGACAACCGTGCGCGTGCACGGGCGCATGGCGGCCGGCGTGCTGTTCGGTCAGCCGGTCGACGTCCCTGCGTTCACCGGCTACGAGATCCACGTCGGCGTCTCGCGTCGCGCGGGCGGTGCGCCGTTCGCGCTGCTGCACCGCGACGGCGCGGACGGCGAGCACGAAGACGGCGCGCTGGCGGGCGTGGTCGCCGGCACCTACGTGCACGGGCTGTTCGACGACGACGCGTTCCGCCACGCCGCGCTGCGCGCGTTGCGCGCGCAGGCCGGGCTCGCGCCGCCGCGTACGCTGGTGCCATGGCGGGAGCAGCGCGAGACGCGCTACGATCGGCTGGCGTCCATCGTCCGGGAGGCGCTCGACGTCCCGCTGCTGGCGCGCATCGCCGGCGTCGGGACGCGCGTGTGAGGCGGCGCGATCTGGCCGTGGCGTGCGCGCTCGACCTCGCGCTGGGCGACCCGCCCGGCTGGCCGCATCCGGTGCGCGCCTTCGGCGCCGCGATCGCCTTCGCCGACCGCCGCCGCGCGCGGGCGGCATCGCCGGCGCGCGCGTTGGCCCAAGGTGCGCTGCTGACGATCGCGCTGGCCGGGACGGCGGCGCTCGCCGGCCGGTTGGTGGAGCGGCGTTCGCGCACCCTCGCGGTGGTGCTCGGCGCCTCGACGCTGGCCATGCGCAGCCTCGATGACGCGGTCGCGGCGGTGCAGCACGCGCTCGAACGGGCCGACCTGGACGCCGCCCGGTGCGCGCTGGCCGCCATCGTCGGCCGCGACGTCGACGACCTCGACGCGAGCGGCGTCGTGGCGGCGGCGCTCGAGAGCTTGGCCGAGAGCTTCTGCGACGGCGTCGTCGCGCCGCTGTTCTGGCTGCGGGTCGGCGGCCTCGGCGGCGCGTTGGCCTTCAAGGCGATCAGCACGCTCGACTCGATGATCGGCCACCGCGAGCCGCCCTACACCTGGTTCGGCCGCGTCGCGGCGCGGGCCGACGATCTCGCCAACGCGGTGCCGGCGCGGATCGCCGCGTTGGCCGTCGCGCTCGCCGCGCGCGGACGCGTCGCGCGCCGCCGTGCGGTCGCGACCGCGCTGTGCGACGCGCCGGCGCACGCCAGCCCGAACGGCGGTTGGCCGGAAGCCGCGCTGGCCGGCGCGCTCGCGGTCCGGCTGGGGGGACGGGCGTGGTACGACGGCGTTCGTGCCGACCGTGCCGTGCTCGGACCCACCTTCGCGCCGCCGCGACTCGGCGATCTCGCGCGCGGCCGGCGTCTGGTGCGCCGTGCGACGGCGGCGGTCGTCGCGCTGACGCTGGCGAGCGCGCGATGAGCGCGTATCACGGTGGCGATCTGACCGCCGTCGCGCGCGAGTTCGGGCGCGATCCCGCCGCGCTGCTCGACTTCAGCGCGAACGTGAACCCGCTGGGTCCGCCGGCGGGCGTGCTCGACGTGCTGCGCGCGGTGCTGGCCGATCCGCGCCGCCTTTCGCGCTATCCCGATCCGCGCGCCGCCGCGCTGGTCGAGGTGGCGGCGCGCGCGCTCGGCGTGGCGGCCGACCGGGTCGTGGTCGGAAACGGCGGCGCCGCGCTGCTCGACGCCGCGGTGCGCGCGCTCGGCGCGCGGCGCTGCGTCTTGCCGGTGCCGGCGTTCAGCGAATACGCGCGCGCGCTGGGCGCCGCCGGCATCGCGATCGTCCCGGTCGAGCTGCGCGCGGCGGACGACTTCGCGCTCGACCTGGTGCGGCTGCTGGTCGCGGTGCACGAGTCGGGCGCCGATCTGTGCGTGCTGGCGAACCCGCACAACCCGTCGGGCGCGCTGCTGCCGCGGCCGGCGATGCTGGCGCTGGTCGCCGAGCTGGCGCAGCAGGGCTGCGCGGCGATCGTCGACGAGGCGTTCGTCGACTACGTGCCGGGCGAGTCGATCGTGGGCGAGCTCGACCCGGAGCTGCCGGTGGTCGTGCTGCGCTCGCTCACCAAGTTCTACGCGATTCCCGGCCTGCGCATCGGGTACGCGTCGGCGTCGCCGGCGCTCGCGCCACGGCTGCGCGATGCGTTCCCGTCGTGGCCGACCGGCAGCGTCGAGCAGGCCGCGGCGCGGGCCGCGCTGGCCGACGAAGCGTACGCGCACCGGACGCGGCGCGAGAACGCCGCCGCGCGCGAGCCGCTGGTCGCGGCGCTCACGCGGGTCGGCGTGCGCGTGCTCCCGTCCGCGGCGAATTTTCTGCTGCTCGACGTCTCGGCGGTCGCGTCCGACGCGATCGCGCTGCGGGCGCGGTTGGTACGCGAGGAGGGGATCGTCGTGCGCGCGTTCCCCGGCGAGCCGGCACTCGAGTCGGCCTACCTCCGCGTCGCGGTGCGCGCGGGGTTCGAGAACGCGCAGCTCGTCGCCGCGCTCGAGCGCGCGACCGACCGGAGGCATCCAGCATGAGCGAGACACCCGGCCCGCGCGGACGGCGCACGCAGGCCTCGATCTCGACCCGGCGCGGCGACGCCGGCGAAACCAGCCTCGGTGGCGGTGGCCGCGTGTCGAAAGCCGAGGCGCGGGTCGAAGCGTACGGCGCCATCGACGAAGTGAACACGATGATCGGTCTCGCGCGCACGCTGTGCGAGGATGCCGAGGTGACGGCGGCGCTGCGCACGATCCAACGCGAGCTGTTCGCGGTCGGTTCCGCCATCTCGACCAAGCCCGACGCGAAGAAGCCGATCCCGGAGATCACCAAGGCGATGGTGGCGCGGCTGGACGCGCTCGTGGCGCGCTGGGAAGCGGAGCCGAACGTGTTGCGCGACTGGTCGATTCCGGGCGAGTACCGCGGCTCGGCCGCGCTCGACGTCGCCCGCGCGATGGCACGCCGCGCCGAACGCGCGACGGTTCGCTACGTGACCGGCGGCGGCGCCGTGCAGCCGACGGTGCTCGAATACCTCAACCGGCTCAGCGACGTGCTGTGGATCGCGGCCCGCGTCGTCGAAGCGCGGGCCGGGATCGACGCGCGCTTGCGCGACGATGCACATCCCGGGCCGCCCTGGTCGCGCGCCTGGTGAACGTCACGGCCGCGGTGACGGCGCCGGTGCGAGCAGCGGATCGGCGCTCAGCGAGTCGGTCGTGTCGACTTGCCGCTCCGGCGGCACGTTGCGGCCGAGCTTGCCGGCGCTGATCGCGATCGCGGCCGGGTTCACGCAGGGCGCCTTGACGACGGTCACATTGGCCGTCGCGGCGTCGCTCCCGACGACGATGATCTGCTGGCCGGTCGTGAGCGTGTACGCCGTCGGCCCGACCTGCACGGTGACGTCGCCGGCGGTGCAGTCGGCGCAGTAGAAGTCGGTCCCGCGCGGTCCGGCGACCAAGTAGCCTTCGGTGCCGCGCACCGCGACCTGCGCCGTCGGCGTCACGAACACGTAGTTCGCGTGCGCGCCGGCGGGGTGCCGGATCGTGAAATGGATCGCGCCCAGCTCGACCGTCAACGTCGTCGGCTTCTCACTCGCGAGCGCGTTGAAGGCGCCGACGCGGACCCGTGCCCGCGCGCCGATGTCGACGGTCGAGGAGTCCGGCAGCCGCAGCAGCGCTCGGGAGTCGGCCAGCGTCACCGCGAGCGCGTCGTCCGGGACGACGAGACTCCCGGCGATCGGCCGGAACGGCTCGTCCGCAAGCTGATATTCGACCGTCCCGCGCACGCGCGCCAGCTCCTTGTCGCCTGCTGCCGCTTGCGCCTGAACGGCCGGTAGGGCGACGAGCAACGCGCACATCACCAGCAGCGGCGTCCGTCCCACGCTGGTCCGCTTCTGCCGCTCGCACTCGTCCCCTGCGGCGCCGGCCGACGTCTAGCGCCGGCGCAGCCCGATCGGCGCGCTGCCGGGGTCGAGGTAGAGCGTTCCGTTCGCGTAGTCGAACGTCGGCGTGAAGTACGAGAGCACGAACACGCCCAGGTTTCCCGCCTCCGTCCAGGACGAGAGCGCGCCGCTCTTCATGTCGGTGAACGCGCACGGCATGCCGTCGATGGTGCGGCCGCCGAGCGCGAAGCGGCGCAAGCGCTCGATGCGCGCCGTGTTCTCGCCGCCGGTGCCGTGCCCGATCACCACCCGCCCGGCCGGATAGCGCGCGAACATTCCCGTGCGACGTAAGAAGTCGCCGAACAAGAGCAGCACGCCGCCGTTGCCCGTGTCGACGCCGAACAGCCCGCGGTGTCCGTCGGCGGACGCTTCGGTCAACGGCATGTCCTCCTGGAACCTGATCGGAACGGCGCTGCCGGATCCGCGGTGCGCGAACGCGTCGAGCGGGGTGAGCGTCACCCGGCGTGCGTGGAAGTCGAGGCGCGTCGCGAACCGTTCGAAGACCTCCAGGCCGAGGATGCCGGCGATCGGCGCTCTCCCGCGGCCGCGGTCGGAGAACGCGGGCGGATAGGGGATGACGAGCATCGGCTGATCGCGCAGCTCGGCCGCGCCCAGGCGGATCGAGCGCACGCGTGCGTACTGCACCGCGATCGTCCCGGCGCCCGAACCGCCGGTCACGCCGGCGCCGGCCGGCCGCAGCCCGAGGGCCGTCGCCGTCTGCGTGGTGAGGATCGCGTGGCCGCCGGTGTCGAGGATGAAGAGCATCGGCGGGTGGCCGTCGATCGACGCCCACACCATCATCACCGCGCCGTCGAGCACCATCGGCACCGAGGCCGTCCGCGCGCCGCCGAGCATCACCGGCGCGCCCGTCGGACGGGGGCGCGTGAAATCGGACGCGTGCACGCTCGGCCGCACGGTGTAGCGGCTCACGTCGAAGACGTAGCCGTCCTCGGGCTCGTGCAGCGTCCCCGCCGCGATGGTGAACGGCAGGACGACGTCGCCGACGGTGCGATAGTCGTTGTAGCGCGTCACCGCGGTCGTCGTGGGCAGCCGTTCCGAAACGCTGGCGGGTAAGAACGTACGCGCGTCGACGGCCAGCTCGGCGGGCGTGCCGCCCGGCGGCACGATCCGCAGGACCGTCACCGCGCGGCCGTCCTCGATCCGCGTGCCCGCGCAGGTGATGCGCGCCGCCGGCTGCGGATCGAGATAGGCGCGCCGGGTCAGATATTCCATGGTGATCGCGCGTCGGCGCGGGAACCAGGCGTCGTAGGCGTGGACGCCGCCCGAAACGTCCTGCGACCACCAGTGCCGGCCGTCGTCGATCTCGGCCGACGGGCCCATGACCGCGATCGAGAAGCGGCGAGCCGTCCGTCCGTCGCGCAGGTCGTCGTCGAAGCGGGCCGTGCCGTGCAGGCCGGACACCGTCGCGCGGCCGCGCGCGGTCAGTTGCGCGATCGCGTTCCAATGGTCGCCGCTCGCCGCGCGCACGTGGGCGAGCGTGACGGCGGCGCAAGCGGGGAGCGGCGGCGGAGCGAGGGCCATGCGCTCACTCTAGCCGCCCGCGCGGTGGTCGATCTAGAAGATCTTTAGCGCGCGAACGCCCGGCGGTACGCCGCCGGCGCCAAGCCGAGCGTGCCGGCAAAGGTGCGCGTCAGGTGGCTCTGGTCGCTGAACCCGCAGGCCTGCGCGATGCCGGCCAGCGAGGCGTCCGAGGCTACCAGCAAGGCCGAGGCGCGGTCCAGCCGCGCCCGGCGGCGGAACGCGCCGGGCGTCGTGCCGAGCACACGCCGGAACTCGCGGCAGAAGTGCGTTTGGTGGAGCCCGGCCATCCGCGCCGCATCGCGCAGCGGCGCCGGCCCGGCCCACTCGAACGCGTCGAGCGTGTGCCGCAGCCACCCCGGCAGCGCCGCCGCACCGTGCGGCTCGCGGAGCGCGCGCGCGCGACGCAGCGCGACCTCGTCGAACTCGACGTTGAGACAGCGCGTCGCGCGGGTGAAGTAGTCGGCGTGCTCTTCGTGCGGATCGTGCAGGACGACCGTGCCCGCCGGACAGACGCGCGGCACGCCGTCGCGCACCTCGGTGTAAGCGCCTTCGAGGACGATCGTCGCGAACGCGATCCCGTGGTGATGGTAGCGCAGCGTGCTTCTCGCGGCGTGCTCGGTCGTGAAGGTACGTGGGCGATCGGCCATGCTCTCCGGTTGATACGCGGCGGCGCCCGGCGAGTTTCGCCGGGCGCCGGGCATCGCTAGCGGGTCGCCAGCTCCAGCTCGAACGTCCGCCCCGGGGCCGGGTAGCCGAAGATCGGCGCGTAGCGCGCATTGGCGAGGTCGCGGACGCGCGCGGTCAGGACGGCCGTGCGCGCCAGCCGGTAGCGCACGTACGCGTCGGCGCTGGTATAGGCGTCGAACGGGTCGGCGTACGGCGCCGCGTTCGTCGCGTTGTAATTCGGCACGTCCGCGGTCTGGCCGACGACCCGCACGCGCGCCCCGTAGGCCAGCGCTCCGCCGTCGAACGGACGCTCGAGCCCCACCGTCGCGATGATCGGCGGCGTGTTCGGCAGGCGCAAGCCGGTGCTCGTGTCGAGCGCGCGGTAGACGTCGGTGACGCCCGCCGTCAGCCGCAGGTGGCCGAACGCGGGCGTCGCCGCGTTCAGCTGCAGCCCGTTGACGGACGCGCGCGAGGCGTTGAAGGGAACGAAGGTCGTCGGATTGTCGACGATCAGGTTCGAGCCGTCGCGTCCGAAGTAGCCCAGGCTCAGGTTCGCCAACGCCGGGAACGCCAGCGTGGCGTCGTAGTCGGTCAGCTTCTCCGGCAGCAGCGACGGGTTGGCGTAGCCGGGATAGTACAGCTCGTCGAGCGTCGGAACGCGGTACGCCTCGCCGACGTTGGCGCTCAGCCGCGCGGCGCCCAGTGCCAGCTTCGCGCCGAACGACGGCGCCGCGACGCTGCCGTTGGGAGCGTCGTGCTCGGCGCGCAGCCCCGCCACCAGTCGCAGCGCGCCGGTGGCGTCGTAGCCCACTTGCGCGTAGGCGGCGGCTTGCGCGGCGCTCGCCCCGACGGCCGGCTCGGGCGCTTCGATGGGTTCGCCGGGGAAGGTCAGCACCGCGCTCTCGCGCGCGACGTCGAGCCCGGCCACCAGGTCGGTGCGCGCGCCGCTCGTGGTATAGCGCAGCGAGGCTTGCGTGCGCGCGTCGTCGGTGTCTTGCGCGCCCTGGCCCAGGCCGTAGTCGTAGTCGAGCAGCTGCGTGCTTCCGCTCAGCGAGAGGCTCAGCGTGCTCGGGCCGGCGGTGTGCGCGATGTCGAGCTGGCCGTCCTCGCGTTGCAAGCCCTGACGCGCATCGGGCGAGAGGAAGCTGAGCGAGCCCGGAACGCCGATGTTCGTCGCCGTGTCGTCGGCCGTCAGCCGCGCCGTCCAGCCGGCGCCGAGCTGCGCGAGGTACGAGAGCCGCACCGCGCTCTGCTGCGCGTCGGCGTTGGTGCGCGTTCCGGCCGGCGTCGCGTTGCCGCCGGCGTACGCGAAGGCCGGGTAGTCGTAGACGTTGTCGGCGACGTGGCGCTCGAACGAGACCAGCAAGCCGCCGGTGCCGAACGCGGCGGCGAGGTCGCGGTCACCCAAGCTGCCGTCCGCGAGACGGAAATAGGACTGCGGCTGGGCGTCGCTGATCACGTTGACGACGCCGCCGGTCGCGCTGGTGCCGTACAGCGTCGAGGCGCCGCTCTCGACCACCTCGATGCGCGAGATCCCGATCGTCGAGAGCGAGCCGACGTCGACGCTGCCGCTGGTGCCGGCGATGATCGGAATGCCGTCTTGCAGGATCAGCGTCTGCTCGGAGGTCGTGCCGCGGATGCCATAGTTGACCTGCGCGCCGAACGGCCCGTACGAGAAGAGGTCGACGCCGGGCACGTTACCCAGCGCGTCGCCGACGGTGCGGTCGCCGAACGCGTCGATCGTCGCGCGGTCGACGACGAACGTCGGACGCGTCGTCGTCGCGAGCGACTCCGGACGCCGGTCGCTGGTGACGACGGCGCCGATCGACGGCGGTGGGGTCGGCGAGGCCGACGGTACGGGAGACGGGGCCGCGGCCCGGGCGGGCGCGGCGGGAGCGAGAGCGCACGCGGCGCCCAGGAGCGCGGCGCTGACGCCGGCGCGAACGGATGGAGACAAGACACCGACCTTATCGCGAGGTGGAGTACAGTGGCCCGCGCGTCGGTATCCTGACTTCGCGGCTCGTCACCCATCGTGCACGCGCCTTCCAGCCTCTCGGCCGTGGCGCGTGCGGGCTCCCCGCTGACAGTGGCGCGACCGTGCCGGATTCTCACCGGCTTCCCGCGCACGCGAACGGCGTGAGCTTCGCACGCCGAGGACGGAGACCTCTTCGCGACGCCGAAGCGCGCGCCGGATGACGACGCTCGTGCTGGGACCGGTTCGCTCGGGAAAGACCGCGCGTGCGCTCGCGCTGGCGCGCGCGAGCGGCAAGCGCGTCGTCGTCGCCGCCACGGCCGCGGTCGATCCGGCCGACGCCGAGATGGTCGACCGCGTCGCGCGCCATCGCCGTGAACGGCCGGCGGACTGGACGCTGGTCGAAACCGCGACGCCCGGCGCGCCCGCGCTGATCGAGCTGCTGCGCGGCAGCGATGCGCAGACGTGCATCCTCGTCGATGCGCTCGGCACGTGGCTGTCCTCCGAGCTGCTGGCGCTGGGCGCCGGGGCCGAGGCCGATGCGGTCGCCGCGTTGGCCACGCTCGACGCGCGCGGCGCCGCGCTCGTCGACGCGGCGGCGCACGCGCGGGCCGACGTCATCGTCGTGGCCGAAGAGACCGGGTGGGGTATCGTCCCGGCAACGCGGCTCGGCCGCCTGTTTCGTGACGCTCAAGGTCGGCTGGTGCGCGCGCTGGCCCAACGGGCCGAACGGGTCGAATTGGTCGTGGCCGGCTTCGCCGTCGACCTGCGCGCGATCGGCAGGCCGGTGGACGCACCGTAACTGCCGAAGACCGAAGGGTGCCCTCGCGCGTTCTCGCCGCCGTGCTGTTGCTCGTGTCGACCGTTCTGGCCGGCGCGCGGCCGGCGCCTGCCGTGGCGGGCGCACAGCGCATCGTCTCGCTCGCTCCCTCGCTGACCGAAGACCTGGGCGCGCTGGGCGTGCTCGACCGTGTCGTCGGCGTGTCCGCCTACAGCGACTTCCCGCCGGCGGCCCGGCGCATCCCGGTCGTCGCGTCGTTCTCGTCGGTCGCCGCCGAACGGCTGTTGGCGCTGCACCCCGACCTGGTCGTCGGGATCGCGGCGCAGCGCGCCATGGTCGCCGACGTGCAGCGCGCCGGCGTGCGCGTGGTGCTGCTGCCCGACGACGACTACGCCAGCATCTTCGCCGACCTGCACGCCCTGGGCGCGCTGGTCGCCGAACCGGCCCGCGCCGCTCGCGTGATCGCCGCGCTGCGCGCCCGAACCGTGTCCCTGGTGCGGAGTGTGCCGCGTCGCGCGCACGCTCCGCGCGTGTTCATGGTGCTCGGCGTCGATCCGACCTTCACCGTCGGGAGCGGGTCCTACATCGCGACGCTGATCGCGATGGCCGGCGGGCGCAACGCCGCCGACCTGCACGCGGCCTACGCGCCCTACAGCGACGAAGCGCTGGTCGTCGCGCAGCCCGACGCGCTGATCGTCGACGGCGCGGTCGGTTTCGCGAGCGTGCGCGGCCGAGCGCCGTGGAGCGACTTGCGCGCGGTGCGCGACGGGCACGTCTACACGCTCGCCGACGCGGCGCTGCTCGAACGGCCCGGGCCGCGCTACAACGAGGGCTTGGCGTGGCTGATCGCGACGCTGCGCGCGGTGCCGACGTGACCGACATGCGCGACGAGCACCGGCGGCTCTATCCGACCGGGCCGCAGGCTCAGCGCGCGCTGGTGGTCGCGGTCGACCTGCAGGACCCGCAGCGTCCGCTGGCGCCGGAGCTGGCCGAGTTCGAGGCGCTCGCCGACGCGGCCGGCGCGCAGATCGTCGGCGAGGTCGTGCAGAAGCTGCCGCACGTCGATCCGGCGACGCTGGTCGGCAGCGGCAAGGCCCGCGAGATCGCCGAGCGCGCCGAGGAGCTGAAAGCAGACGTGCTGTTCGTCTTCAACGACCTGCGGCCGCGCCAGCGCACCAACCTCGAGAAGGTGGTGCCGTTGCCGATCGTCGACCGCACGATGCTGATCCTGGACATCTTCGCCCAGCACGCGCGTTCGCGCGAAGGGCAGCTGCAGGTCGAGCTGGCGCAGCTGCGCTATCGCCAGTCGAACTTGATCGGCGCCGGCGCCGCGCTCTCGCGGCTGGGCGGCGGCGTCGGCACGCGCGGCCCCGGCGAAACGAAGCTCGAGACCGACCGTCGCCGGATCGCGCAGCGGGTGACGCTGCTCGAGCGTCAGCTCGACGACGTGCGGCGCCAACGCGAGACGCGGCGCAGCGGGCGCGGCGGCGATCCGTTCGTGGCGCTGGTCGGCTACACCAACGTCGGGAAGTCCTCGCTGCTCAACCGCTTGGCGGGAAGCGCCGAGCGCGACCGCGCCTTCGTCGCCGACCAGCCGTTCGCGACGCTCGACCCGACGCTGCGGCGCGCCTACATCGCGCCGGGCGTCAACGTGCGGCTGGCCGACACGGTCGGCTTCATCACCGCGCTGCCGCACGAGCTGGTCAACGCCTTCCGCGCCACCCTCGAAGAGCTCGACGCGGCCGACCTGCTGCTGCACGTGCACGACGCCGCGAACCCCGACTGGCCGCGACAGAAGGCCTCGGTCGAGTCGATCTTGCGCGAGCTCGGTCTCGACGAGAAACCGGTGATCGACGTCTTCAACAAGGTCGACCGGCTCGACGCGGCGGCGCGGGCCGCGTTGCCGGCCGATGCGATCGAGGTCAGCGCCGCCAGCGGCGAGGGGATCGAGGCCTTGCGCGCCGCGATCGCGGAGCGGCTGTCATGAGCGCGCGTCGCGCCGCGCGGCTGACCGCGCTCGCGCTCTGCGCCCTCGCCGGGACCGCGTGCGCGCACGCCGCGACGAGCGGCGCGGGCACGGCGACCTCCGCGCCGCCCGCCGTCGCGTCGAAGGATCGCTTCGTCCAGCTCTACGAGAAGCTGCACCCCGCCGTCGTGCTGTTCACCATGAAGATCCCGGCCGACGACCCGAAACGCAAGGGCCAGTGGGACGAGGCCTACGGCAGCGGCGTCGTGGTCGAGAGCGGCGCGTGGGGTTCGCGCATCCTGACCGACGCGCACGTCGTCGCCGACGCGCGCGATCTGGTCGCGATCGTCGGCGACGGCCCGCGCGCGCACGCCAAGGTCGTCGCGACCACCGGCGAGGACGAGGACCTCGCTATCGTCGACGTCCCGATTCGGAACCGGCCGGTGGCCGCGCTCGGCGCGAGCACGAGCGTCGAACCCGGCACGCCGATCGGCGTGCTGGGCTACCCGATCCCGGATGCGTTCGAGGACGAGAAGCTCGGCCGCACCGTCTCGCTCTACACCGGCCGCGTCGCCAGCGTGCGCAAGGGCTCGCTCGAGCTCGACGTTCCGATCATCCCCGGCGAGAGCGGCGGCCCCGTCTTCGACGAGTCCAACGGCGTCGTCATCGGCATCGCCGAGTCGCGCTTCGAGGAAGAGCGCGCGATCGGCTTCGCCACGCCGATCGACGAGGCGACGCGCTTCCTCGCCGCCCACCCGCGCGTCGTCGAGGCCCGCCGCCGCTGACGCGGCGCACCGCATAACCTGCTATACTCCGGTCACGACGGTACCGGTCGCGCCGAGAGGCGGTGTGGGTATGGTGCGATGCTGTGTCTTGGTTTGCGGCATCGGCGCGGCCTTGGCCACGGCGGCGCTGGCGGTCGGCCCCGAGCCGGAGCCGCTCCCGGTGCGTATCGAGCGCCTCGACCTGCAGATCAACAACCTGGAGCTGAAGATCCAGAGTACGCCGGCGTTGCCGGCCGCCGCACCGTTGCAGCGCGAGGTGCAGAGCTTGCAGAGCTCGGCGCGCGCGGTCGAGGCGCAGGCCGCGCAGGACCCGGCGGCCGCGGCCCGGAGCGTCGACGACCTGCAGCACCGCGCGGACGACGACGAAAGCAATCTCGACCAAACGCCGGCGCCGACGACCGCTCCGACGCCGGGCGGCCAGAGCGTCCCGCTGGCCCCGCCGACGACCGTGCCCGAGCCGCCGACCCTCGGCTACGACACCGGCGACTTCCCGAACTACCCGCCGTGCACCGGCGCGCCCAGCGACAGCACCGAGGCGAGCGCATCCGCGTCCGAGGCGACGCGACCGGCGCTGCGAGTCGGCGACGTCGCGGAAACGCTGGCGATGACCGGGATCGGGACGATCTCGGAGCTGCCGGGCGTCGACGAGCTCACGCTGATCTACAATATGGCCGACGTCGCTCGCGAGACGGCCGCGTACGGCGTCGACGCGGCGAGCGACGATCTCACCGCGCACCTGCTCGTCATGCGCAAGGAGAGCGCCGACCTGCAGCGCTTCTTCGCGGCGGAGCGGCGCTACCCGAAAGGCTCGCCGGAGTACGAACGCTACCGCGCGCAGTATCGTGACGCGATTCGCGCCCACTTGGTCCAAGAGAATGCCGCGCTGCCCAAGGGCGAGACGTGGCAGTTCATGCGCGCCGCGGTCACCTCGTCTCCCGAGATCGTCATGCACGAGCGCACGATGCTCGCGCAAGGGGTGGCCGAGAATCTGGTCGGGCTCGCGCTCCCGTTCATCCCGGGCGAGAAGTACGTCAACCCGGAAGAGATCCTGCCGGAAGATCTCAAGGCCGCGCGCAGCGTGAAGGACGCGCTCTCGCGCCATGCCTGGCGCGAGTTCGACGGGCTCGACGCCGCGCAGAAGTTCGTGGCCGAGCTGCTCGAGGACAAGATCACCAAGTACGCCGTCTCATGGGTGTTCAACCGCGACGGGACGCCGGTCGAGCTGCACCAGTACCTGCACGGCGCGTGCGTCGACTCGTCGGTCGTCGCGTACGAGAGGGCACCGTGGGAAAGCGCCCCGATCCATTCCGTCGTCTACGCGCCCGAGGTGGTGCGCAACGCGCCGTCGGTTCAAGTCGTGCAAGTCGCGCCGGTCGCCGCGGGGGCACCGCTCGCCGTCGCCGCACCGGTCGCCGTCGCCGCCGCGCCGGTCGCGACGGCGGCCGCGGCGTCGACGCCCGCGGTCACGGAAACCGCCGCGCCGGGCACGACCTCCTCGACGCCGGTCCAGCAGAGCCGCGTCCTCGGAGATCGGTGGGGCGCGTCGAGCGAGCGGCATTCCCCCACCTGCGCGAGCAGCCCCACCTGCGGGGTGTTGATCCAGCTCAGCAGCCATCCGACGATCGCGGGACGTGTGTTCGACGGAAGAGGCCTGTGAGCGCGCGGTGGGCGCTCTGGCCCTGGCTCGCCGTCGGCGTGACCGTGCTGTCGTTCGCGTGGTGGCACAGCGCGCGAACGCCGCACCCGCCGCCGCCCGATGGCGGCGTGGCGAACGTCGCGTTCTCGCTCGCCGGACGGCCCGGCCAGATCACGCTGCGCCGCATCCTCACGCCGGCCGACTTCGACCGGCTGGGCACCGCGCCGTCCGACGACTTCGACATCGACGGCGGCGGGCGCGTCGTCTTTGCCGACGCCGGCACCGTGTTCGCGCTGGTGCCGACCGAGCGCGCCGTCCTGGCGGTCCCGCTCGCGCACGTCGCGGGGCTGCGCGGCGTGGCGGTCGACGGCAGCGACGCGCTGCTGCTGTTGACCGCGTCGAGCCTGTCCGGCTATCGCGGCGGCGCGGTGCAGTCGCTGCTGCCGTTCCCGGCCGGTGCGCCGATCAGCCGCATCGCCGGCTCCGTCGACCGGCGGCGCGTCTACCTGTACGGCTCGGCGGCACTCGACGGGACGTTCGCGCACCGCGTCGTCGAGATCAGCGCCGACGGTACCGTCCGCAGCCTGGTCGAGGTCGACGAACCGGTCACCGCGGTCACCGACGTCGCGGGGTCGCTCTACTTCGCGACCATGCACGCCATCTACCGATGGCACGACGCGCACCTGCAAGTCGTCATTCGGCTCCCGTCCGCCGTGCGCGTGCGCTCGATCGCCGCCGCGCCGGGCGTGTTATACTTCTCGACGGACGACGAGGTCTACGCGCTCAAGGGTTTGGTCGCGGTCTCGATCGTGCGCCGGCTGGGCGGGGCGGTCCGCAGCTACCGCGGTTCGCTCTACGTCCTCGACGCGCGCCGCAAGTGTTTGGTGCAGCTGAACGGCATGCAGTATCTCTGAGCGACCGCAGCCTCCTCGCGGATCGACGGGTCCAAGACGACCATGAGGAGATCGGGGCCGCTCGGCCTGCCCAGCGCGGTGTGGTGGTCGGCCTGGACGTTCGTCGGGCTGGTGGGGTTCTCGCGCGTCTCGTTCGGGCTGTTGCTCCCGTTCGTCAAGCACGACTTTCCGGGGACGTACTCGCTCTACGGTCTGGTCGCGGCGGCGAACTTCGCCGGCTACCTGGTCGCGCTGATCGCGATGATGTTCGTTCCGCCGGCCTGGCAGCGCCGGCGCGTCAACACCGTCGCGCTCGTCTTCATCGCGCTCACGCTGGCGGCGTCGGGTCTGGCGCCGGAGCTGCGCAGCCTCGCGGCGGCGCGCTTCGTCAACGGGCTGGCGCAAGGCGTCGCGACCATGCTGACGATCGGGCTCGCGCTCTCGGTCGTGCCGCCCGCGCTGCGTGGCCGCGCGTCGGGGATCTTGTGGGGCGGAGGGGGCGTCGGGATCGCGCTCTCGGGGGCGGTGCTGCCGATCGCGGCGGCGCACGCCGGCGGCTGGCGCGTCATCTGGGTCGCGATGGCCGTCGTCGCCGCGATCGGGATCGTCGGCTTGCACCGCGCGCTGCCGGAGCGAACGGTCACGCAAGCGACGGCCGCCAGCACGCGCAGCGATCGCGTCGCGCTGGTGATCCTGGCCGCGCAGTACACGCTCTTCGGGCTCGCCTTCGCCAGCTATTTCACCTATGCGCCGGCCTACGCGCACGCGCTGCTGGCGAGCGCCCTCGCGCTGGCGATCGCGTGGGTGCTGCTGGGCTGCGCGTCCGCGGTCGGGTCCGATCTGTGGGGCCGCGCGCTCGACCGTTCGCGGCGCGGTGCGACCCTCGCGCTGTGCATGGCGCTGGGCGGCGTCGGCGCGCTCTCGCTGGTATGGGGCGGACTGGTCGGCGCGATCGTCAGCGCCGTGCTCGTCGGCAGCAGCTCCGTCGGCGGACCGGCGCAGACCTCGGCGCTGACGCGCCGCTACGCCGGCGCGAACGAATACGTGCGCGCGCTGAGCGTCATCACGACCTCGTTCGCGGTCGGCCAGACTCTGGGCGCGCCGGTGGGCGGCGTCATCGCCGACGCGTCCGGTCTCGCCGGCGCGATCGTCTTCAGCGCCGCGATCTTCTTCGCCGGCGCGCTCGCGGCGTGGCCGATCGTCACCCGCGCCCGGCGCGCCGCGGCTAGTGTGTGATGCCGACGTTGATGTGCAGGCGCGGGCGCGAGCGGTCGCCGATCCAGCGCGCGGGCGGGATGCGCCACCAGCGGGCCAGCGTGTCGAGCTGCGGCGCGTACGTGGCGCGGCGCTCGGCGAAGGCCGGCCACGCTTTTTCCAGCGGCTGCAGCGGCGCGCCCGCCTCGCGGAGCTCGTTGTAGGCGGCTTCGAACTCGGGCGGCTCGACGCCGACGGCCTGCGTCGTATCGAGGCGGAAGAAGCCGGTGAAGTCGCGCACCAGGTGCGTGCCCAGCCGCAGCGTGATGACGGCTTGACCGTAGTTGTCGATGTCGAGCGTGGTGATGAGCAGCGTCGAGGCGTCGAGGATCGCGCCCAGCGTGCCGATCCAGGACTCGTCGTCGTGACTGGAACGAAAGTACGTCAGCGACGGGTACGCCAGGTGCGTCTCGAGGACTTCGGCGATCCAGTGCTGCGCCTCGCGCAAGATCGGCGAGACGTCGTCGAGCAGCCCGAGCTTGACGTGGCGCAGCACGAACTCGAGGCCGCTGGGCGGCGCTCCCGTGCGCTCGGAGATCGAGACGATGAACGACTCGCGGCGCTGGAACGCCGCGAAGGTTTGGAACAGGAAGGTCGTCACGATCGCGAACGTGCCCAGCCCCGCGGCGCCGGCGATCAGCGAGAAGAGGCGCGTCGGAATCATCATCGGGGCGAAGTCGCCGTAGCCGATCGTCAGCAGCGAGGTGCCCGCGTAGTAGATCGCGCTGGGGAGATCGGGATGGGGATGGATCTGCGCGCGCAACGCCCAGAACACCAGGCCGAAGCCGAGGATCTCGAGCGCGACCCACACGACCAGCAGCGAGACCAGCAGTGCGGGCGCGAACATTCCGAGCACGTCCTCACGCCGTTCGGGGTCGTTGATGCGCAGCGCGACCGCGCGCCACGTCCGCCAGCCCAGGCGCGAGATGCGCGTGCTCGGACGGTAGCGACCGCCGATGGCGCGCGGCACGATGACCGACAGGAACAGGTCGCCGACCGAGATCACGACGATCGCGAGGCCGGCGAGTCCCGCCAGGACGTCGAGCGCGGTCAGTGCGGAACGCCGGTCACCGACGCGAGTCCGATCGGACCCACGTCACTGACCTGGTCCTTGTGTACGACGACTTGTGCCGAGTAGGACTGATAGCCGGGCGAGCTGATCTCGATCGTCTGTGTGCCGGTCGGCACGTCGAGCAGGCGGAACCCGCCTTTGTCGGCCGGCGAGATGCGGATCGTGCGCAAGCCGATGGTGACCTGCGCCGCCGGGACGGGCAAGGTCGGGTCGTTTGCTTCGACGATGCGACCGACCACCGTGCCGGTGTCGGTGACACCCTGGCCGTTGGGGTTGTCACACCCTTTCGCGCCCAACAAGACGACCGCGGCTCCGAGACCGAGGACGGAGGCGACGCGCGTGAACTTCGTGTATATGGTCAGGTCGTGTCTCCCTCTGGAATCGGGTATGGACCCGTCGCGATCTACCTGGCGCTGGCGTTCCTCGCCGCCCTGGCGTTCTGTCTCCTGCCCGGCCTGCTCGGCCGCCGCAAACCGAACCCGGTGAAGTCCGAAGCGTACGAGTGCGGCGTCGAGCCGACGTCCGACGTCTCCGGCCGCTTCCCTGTTCGATTCTACGTCATCGCCATGCTGTTCGTCGTCTTCGACGTCGAGGCGGCCTCGTTCTATCCGTGGGCGGTGCAGATGCACGCGCTGCGGGTGTTCGGGTTGGCCGAGATGGTGAGCTTCGTGATCGTCCTGGCCATCGGGTACGCCTACGTCTGGAAGCGAGGCGGTTTCCAATGGCGCTAGGTAGCGGCGGAGATTTTCTTCTCACCACCGTCGACTCGGTCGCTCGCTGGGCGCAATCCTCCAGCGTCTGGCCGCTCACCATGGGCTTGGCCTGCTGCGCGATCGAGATGATGACCGCGACCGCGCCCGAGTACGACATCGCGCGCTTGGGCTCGGAAGTCTTCCGGGCCTCGCCGCGCCAGGCCGACCTGATGATCGTCTCCGGCCGGGTTTCCAAGAAGATGGGCCCGATCGTGAAGCGTCTCTACGACCAGATGGCCGACCCCAAGTGGGTGATCTCGATGGGCGCCTGCGCCTCGAGCGGCGGCGTCTTCGACAACTACGCGATCATCCAAGGCGTCGACACCGTCATCCCGGTCGACGTCTACGTCCCCGGCTGCCCGCCCACGCCCGACGGCCTGCTCTACGCGGTCAACTTGATCCAACAGCAGATCAAGCAAGGTGGCCGCGGCGGCATCCTGGCGCGAGCGTAACCGATGCCCAGCTCGCAGACCCCACCGCCCGGCTCGACGGCCGTCGATCCGACCGCGGTCCGGCCGACCATCGCCGACGCGCGCATCCTGCGCGTCACGCCCGACGCGCTGATCGCGACGCTGCGGGAGCTCAAGGCGCAAGGCTTCTCCCAGCTGACCGACATCGGCGGCGTCGACTACCTCGAGCGTGAGCCGCGCTTCGACGTCGTCTACCATCTGCTCGCGCTGCCGACGCGCGAGTCCAGCATCGGCGACGTCGGCGCGCCGGCGCGCGTACGCGTGCTGTGCGGCGTGGACGTGGATCAGGAAGTCCCGACCGCGGTCGCGCTGTGGCCGGCCGCCGACTGGGCCGAGCGCGAAGTCTTCGACTTGTTCGGGATCCGCTTCCAAGATCACCCCGACATGCGCCGCATCCAGATGCCCGACGACTGGGAAGGCTACCCGCTGCGCAAGGACTACCCGCTGCGCGGCCCGGCCAGCGAACGCACGCCGCGGCCTTCGTTCGCGCTCAAGTCGAACGTCGCCGCCGGCACGCCCGCTTCCGGCCGCGCCGCCGCCGCCCTGCAGAAGCAGCTGCTCGAAGCGCGCAGCCGCGAAGTGAAGACGGCCGCCGAAGCGGGTCGAACGGCCCAGACCGGCGTGCACCCCGGCGCCAGCGTGACCGCCGGCGACGCCAGCGCGAAAGAATTGGCCGAACGCCCCGTCAACCTGAACACGAAGGACAACGCGTGAGCACGATCGCGCCGTCAACCGCCGGCTACGCCGTCGACGTCGTCGAGAGCACCGATGGACGCATGGTCCTCTCGATGGGCCCGCAGCACCCCTCGACGCACGGCGTGCTGCAAGTCATCACCGAGATCGAAGGCGAGATCGTCACCAAGGCCTCGCCCGAGATCGGCTACCTGCACACCGGCATCGAGAAGAGCGCCGAGAACCTGTTCTGGTCGCAGGCGTCCACCGTCATCGAGCGGATGGACTACCTCTCGCCGCTGACCAACGCCCTCTGCTACTACCTGGCGGTCGAGAAGCTGCTGGGCATCGACGGACAGATCCCCGAGCGCGCGCAGCAGATCCGCGTGCTGCTCTCCGAGCTCTCGCGCATCGCCTCGCACTGCGTGTGGCTGGGCACCGGCGGCATCGACCTGGGCGCGCTGACCGGTTTCTTCTACGCCTTCGACCTGCGCGAGCGCATCCTGGATCTGTTCGAGGCCTCGGGCGGCGCGCGCATGCACCCCAACTACCTGCGCGTGGGCGGCCTCGCGCAAGACCTGCCCAAGGGATTCCTCGACAAGCTCGACGGCGTCATCGCGATGTACGAGCCGCGCATGCGCGACCTGCGCGGCCTGCTGCAGAAGAACCCGATCCTGCAAGACCGCATGATCGACGTCGGCATCCTCGAGGCCGAGGACGCCGTCGCGTGGGGGATGACCGGGCCGATCCTGCGCGCGGCCGGGATCGCGTACGACGTGCGCAAGGCGTTCCCGTACAGCGGTTACGACCGCTACGAGTTCGACGTCCCGACCCGCACCGAAGGCGACGCCTACGCGCGCTTCCTGGTCCGGCTGGACGAGATGGACGAAGCGATGCGGATCATCCGCCAGGTGCGCAAGGAGCTCGACACGCCCGGCAACTGGCAGATGACCGACACCAAGTTCGCGCCGCCGCCGAAAGAGACGATCGCGCTCTCGATGGAGGCGCTGATCCATCATTTCAAGCTCGTCTCCGAATCGTTCCGCGTGCCGGCCGGCGACGTCTACCAGGCCGTCGAGGGCCCGCGCGGCGAGCTCGGCTACTACGTCGTCTCGAACGGCGACAACCGGCCGTGGCGCGTGCGCACGCGGCCGCCGTCGATGTACAACCTGCAGGTCCTCAAGAAGATCGCGCTGGGCGAGCTGATCGCCGACATGGTCGTCATGATCGGTTCGCTCGATCCGGTCTTCGGCGAGGTCGATCGCTAACCGATCGCCGCGCCACGTGTCACCGTATGCTCTCGGCGCCGGCCTTGCAGACCGTCGCGTCCTGATCGCCCGTGCCGCCGCTGCAGCCGACGGCGCCGATGATGTGTCCGTTCTCGACCAGCGGGAAGCCGCCGGGCGAGGCGACCAGACCCGGATCGAGCGTGGACACGTACGGGTGCCCGCTCTCCTCGGCGTTGTAGAAGACGCGGCTCTCGCGCCGGAAGCGCGCGGCGGTGCGCGCTTTGCCTTGCGAGATCGCGATCGAGGCGTACTGGACGTCGTCCATCCGGTAGAAGTAGACCAGCTCGCCGTGCGGGTCGACGACGCTGATCGCGAACGCCCAGGACGGATGCTTCGCCGCTTCGGCGAGCACCGCGTCGACGACGCGCGCCGCGCGCGCGGCGGTGATCGACGGACCGTAGGGGATCGCGAACGGCATGCGGTCGGGCGTGCCGCCGGCCGGCGCGGGCGTCGGCACTTGCGCGGCGACGGGGTGGGCCAGCAGCAACGCGGCGCCGGCCAGCGCGGAGATCGTGAACAGGCGCATGGCAACCCTCCGCGGCGCCGCTTCGCACAGCTCGCTTGCTTCGCCTTCCGGCGGCGCCCCGCTTTGACGCATCGTCCGAAGGCCCCGCGGCTTTTTCATACGAAGGCCGTCAAGTCAATGTCGCGCGCCGCAGCACACGTATCGCATCTCGAAGGACAGGGTCGGTGAGTACGCAGGCAGACGCCGCCATCGGCGTGCATCCGGGTTCAGACGCCGTCGCCGACTGGTCGCCGCACCTGCTGCGTCCCGGTCATCCGTTCGACGAGCTGTACGCGCGCTTGCGGCCGGAGATCGACGCGACCCTCGCCCAGTACGAGCAGAAGCGCTCGGCGCTGCTGCCGATGGCCCACTTGTTCCAGGAGCACGAGGGCTACGTCTCCGCCAACGCGGTGGCCGTCATCGCGCACACGCTCGAGGAGACGCTGGCCACCGTCGAGTCGACGCTCTCGTTCTACACGCTGTTCTTCCGGCGCCCGGTCGGCAAGTACATGGTGCAGGTCTGCCGCAACCTCTCGTGCCTGCTCAACGGCGCGCAAGAGATTCTCGACCATTGCCGCGCGAAGATCGGCGTGGCGCACTTGGAGACGACCGACGACGGCGTCTTCTCGTACGAGGAAGTCGAGTGTCTGGCGGCCTGCGACCGCGCGCCGTGCGCGCAGGTCAACCTCGAGTTCGTCTACGACCTGACGAAGGAGAAGGTCGACCAGCTGCTGGCCGACCTGCGCGCGGGAACGCACGCGATCCAGCCGCTGGCGCAGACCGTCAAGCCCGGGCGCACCTGGAAAGTCGCGCAGGACACCGGGCTCAAGGCGCCCGGCGCGCGCGGCGTGAGCGATCCCAACAACGCCGGCGGCATCGGCGACCCCAGCGGCATCACGATGTTCGACCTGATCGTCGGCAAGCCGCAGTACGAAGAGCGGTCGAAGGAACGCCTCGTCCACGAAACGACGCTGCGCCCCGAACTCGCCGAGGACGGACACCACTAGCCATGAGCGACCTCGTTACTGCTGTTCTCACCAAGGGGATTGGGCAGCTCAACCTGCGCGACATCGACGTGTATCGTCAGCAGGGTGGTTACGAGCAGTTGACGCGGGCGATGGCGATGGAACCGAAGGCCGTCGCCGATCTGTGCAGCGGATCGAACTTGCGTGGCCGCGGCGGCGCGGGCTTCCCGACCGGCCGCAAGTGGTCGTTCTTGCCGAACAACGGGCGGCCGCGCTACATGGTCTGCAACTGCGACGAGGCGGAGCCCGGCACGTTCAAGGACCACATGCTGCTCGAGGAGACCCCGCACCAGATCATCGAGGGGATCCTGATCGGCGCGTACGCGATCGGCTGCGAGCACGCCTACATCTACATCCGCGGCGAGTTCAAGCGCGGCTACCAGATCATGCGCGACGCCGTCGCGCAGGCGCGCGCGGCCGGCTTCATCGGCGAGAACGTCTGCGGCAGCGGCAAACGGCTCGAGTTCACCATCCACCGCGGCGCCGGCGCGTACATCTGCGGCGAGGAGACGGGGCTGCTCAACTCGCTCGAAGGACGGCGCGGCGAGCCGCGCCTCAAGCCGCCGTTCCCGGCGGTCAAGGGACTCTACGGCGAGCCGACCGTCGTCAACAACGTCGAGACGCTGGCCTACCTGCCGTACATCATGAAGAACGGCGCCGAGTGGTTCGCCAAGGTCGGACCGGAGCGTTCGCCGGGCTACAAGGTCGTCTCGATCTCCGGTCACGTCGTCAAGCCCGGCAACTACGAGGTGCCGCTCGGCACGACGCTGCGCCAGCTGATCTGGGAGTGCGCGGGCGGCTTGCGCCCCGGCCGCACGTTCATGGGCGTGCAGCCCGGCGGCGGTTCGTCGGCGTGCCTGTTCGAAGAGCACCTCGACCTGGCGTACGACTTCGACACGATGGCCAAAGCCGGCTCGATGCTCGGGTCGGGCGCGATGGTCGTCTTCGACGACACCACCGACTTCGTGATCGCCGCGTACTCGCTGATCCGCTTCTACGCGCACGAGTCGTGCGGGCAGTGCACGCCGTGCCGCGAAGGCGGGAACTGGATCCAGCGCACGCTGGAACGGCTGCTGGCCGGCGGCGGCGTCGAGTCGGACGTCGACGTGATCGTCAGCGCCGCGCACCAGCTGACCGGCCTCAATCTGTGCGCGCTGGGCGACTCGATCGAACCGTTCCTGGCCTCGGTCATCAAACGCTACGAGCACCAGTTCCGCGCCTACGTGCGCTCGCCCGAAGAGAGAGTCGCCGTATAGTGTCCGCGACCGCCGTGCCGACCGACCTGGTCACCGTCACCATCGACGGCGTCGCCGTGCAGGTCCCCAAGGGGACGCTGCTGGTCGAGGCCGCCAAGACGATCCACCGCGACATCCCGGTCTACTGCTACCACGAGAAGCTCGGCCCGGCTGGGCTGTGCCGCATCTGCTTGGTCGAGATCGAAGGGATGCCCAAGCTGCAGATCGCGTGCAACACGCCGGTCACCGACGGCATGGTCGTGCACACGACCAACCCCAAGGTCGACGACGGCCGGCGTGCGATCCTCGAGTTCTTCCTGTTGAACCACCCGCTGGACTGCCCGATCTGCGACAAGGGCGGCGAGTGCGATCTGCAAGACTACTCGATGGCTTACGGCCAAGGCGCCTCGCGAATGGTCGAGTCGAAGCTGCCCAAGCCCAAGGCGGTCGATCTCGGCCCGACGATCGTGCTCGACGAAGAGCGCTGCATCGTCTGCCAGCGCTGCGTGCGCTTCGACCAGATCATCACGCAGGAGAGCTCGCTGCGCACCGACGACCGGGGCGCGCACACGATCATCGCGACGGCGACCGGCAAGCCGTACGTCTCCGACTTCACCGGCAACGTCACCGAGCTGTGCCCGGTCGGCGCGCTGACCTCGAAGACGTACCGCTTCCGCTCGCGGCCGTGGGACAACCACCGCACGACGACGACCTGCGCGCAGTGCAGCGTCGGCTGCCAGATGTACGTCGACGAGCGCAACAACACGTTGCTGCGCACGATGAGCGTCCCCGAGGACGACGCCATTTCGGACAGTTGGCTGTGCGACCGCGGGCGCTACAACATCGGCTTCGTCGACGACGAGCGCCGGATCACCACGCCGCTGCTGCGCCAGCCCGACGGGAGCTTCGCCCAGCTCGACTGGGCCGACGCGCTCGACCTCTTGGCGGGCGAGTTGAAGAAGGCCGGCGCGAGCATCGGCGTGATCGGCGGCGGCCGGCTGCTCAACGAAGAGATCCTGCTGGCGGCGGAGCTGTTCCGCGGCTTGGGGACGCAGAACCTCGACGCCCGCGTCGGCGCGCAGTCGGTCGTGCGGTCGGCGCAGAGCGTCACCCACGTCGACGTCGAGCGAGCGCAGACGATCGTCACCATCGGCCGGCCGCCTTCACAGCTCGCGCCGGTGCTCGACCTGCGCGTGCGCAAGGCCGTCGCGCGCAACGGCGCGCGGCTGATCTCGGCCGGCGACTATCCGGCGAACAGCTTCGTCCCCGAGACGCGCGCGACGACGGCCGATGAGCTGCGGGCCGCGCTGGGAGATGCGCCGGGAACGGTCGTCGTGATCTCCGACGGCGTGCGACGCGAGGCCGATGGGCCGCTGACCGCGGTCCTGCGCGCGCTCCCCGGCGCGACGACGCACTTCCTCGTCCTTCCCGAGACGCCGAACGGGCGCGGCGCCGATGCGCTCGGCTTGCGCCCGGGCAGCGGCGGCCTCGACACGCGCGGGATGCTCGAAGCGGCGCGCGACGGCAAGCTGGCGCTGTTGGCGTTCCTCGGAGCGGACCCGATGCTGCGCTTCCCCGACCGCGCGCTGGCCGAAGCGGCGTTGGACGCGGCGCCGTTCGTCGTCGTCACCGAGCTGTTCATGACCGAGACCGCGCAGCGCGCGAACCTGGTGCTGCCGGTGTGCAGCGCGTTCGAGAAGTCCGGCACGACGACCGATCTGGCCGGCGACGTGCTGCCGGTCGCCGGCGCGGTTCGCGCGCCGGCCGGCGTGCTCGCCGACGGCGACGTCGTCGTCGAGCTGGCCGCGCGCCTGAACGTCCCGCTCTCCGCGCCCGACCGGCTCGACGAGACGGTGCGCGATCTGGTGCGCCGCGCGCCGTCGCAATCGCCCGCGGCCGCGCAACCCGGCGACGCCGGCGCCGCGCGCCCGGCCGAGAACGGCCGGCTGCGCGTCATCGCCGAGAGCGCCAGCTTCACCGGCGGCGGTACGCTGGCCAACGATCCGCGCTTGGGTGCGCTGCGGCTGCGGCCGCGGGTGCGCATCCACCCGGAGACGGCGCGTGCCTGGGCTCTCGCCGACGGCGAGAGCGTCACGGTGAGTTCCGGCAGCGACGCGTCGCTGGCCGATCTGACCGTCGTGGTCGACCCGAGCGTCCCGCGCGACGCGGTCGCGCTGCTCGACGGCCTCCCCGCCGCCCCGCTCAACACGCTCGGGGTCAACCCGTCGGTCCGCCTCCTGAAGCCGGCGGTGCTGGCATGAATTCCGTGCCGTTTTGGCTGATCGTTTTGATCAAGGCGGTCGTCGTGTTGGCGGTCGTGATCACGACGTTCGCGTACTCGATGCTGTTCGAGCGCAAGATCATGGGTTGGATGCAGATGCGTCCGGGCCCCAATCGCGTCGGACCGTGGGGGATGCTGCAGCCGGCCGCCGACGCGGTCAAGATGATCTTCAAGGAAGACCTCACGCCGGAGACGGCCGACCCGCTGATCTACCGCATCGCGCCGTTCATCTCGCTGATCTGCGCGATGGGGACGTTCGCCATCATCCCGTTCTCGGCCGGCGGCGACGGAACGCCGTGGTCGGTCGGCAACGTCAACGCGGGCGTGCTGTTCATCTTCGCGCTGACCTCGGTCGGCGTCTACGGCATCTCGCTGGCCGGCTGGTCCTCGGGCTCGAAGTTCCCGCTGCTGGGCGCGGTGCGCTCGACCGCCCAGATGATCTCCTACGAGCTCTCGATGACGATGTCGGTGATCGGCGTGCTGATCCTGGCCGGCTCGACCGCCCTGGACACGATCGTCGACGCGCAGCACCGGCTGTGGTTCATCGTGCCGCAGATCGTCGGCTTCTGCATCTACGTGATCACCGCCGTCGCCGAGACGAACCGCGCCCCGTTCGACCTGGTCGAGGCCGAGACCGAGCTGGTGGGCGGCTTCCACACCGAGTACTCCGGGCTGCGGTTCGGGCTGTTCTTCATCGCCGAGTACCTGAACATGATCACCGTCTCGTGCCTGGCGACGCTGCTCTTCCTGGGCGGTTGGAACGCGCCGTTCGGCATCCCCTCGTTCGGCTTGTGGGGCCTGCTGTGGTTCATCATCAAAGCCGGGTTGTTCTTGTTCTTCTACATCTGGTTGCGCTCGACGCTGCCGCGCTTCCGCTACGACCGCCTGATGGATTTCGGCTGGAAAGTGCTGCTGCCGGTGGCGACGCTCAACCTCGTCGTGACGGCGGCGATCGTCGCCGTGTGGCCTTCGCATGCGTAAGAATCTGTTCAACGTCGGCGCCCTGGCGCGCGGCTTCTCGACGACGTTCAGCTACCTGTTCAAGAAGCGGCCGACGATCGAGTACCCGTCGGTGAAGAAGCAGCACGCGCCGCGCTTCCACGGCCTGCACGAGCTGCGCCGCTACGCCGACGGCAAGGAACGCTGCATCGGCTGCGAGCTGTGCGCGATCGCCTGCCCGGCCAACGCCATCACCGTCATGGGCGCCGAGAACGCGCCGGCCGACCGCCGTTCGCCGGGCGAACGCTACGCGGCGCGCTACGAGATCGACGAGCTGCGCTGCATCTTCTGCGGGCTGTGCGAAGAGGCGTGCCCGACCGACGCCATCGTGCTCACCCCGCGCTTCGAGATGGCCGACTACCGCCGCGGCGCGTTCGTCTACGCCAAGGACCGGCTGCTGGTGCCGCCGGAGGCCGGCGTCGGCACGCCGCCCGACGAGCGCCCCAACGGCATTCCCGCCGATTTGGGCGGCGTGTACCGCGCCAAGGACACGGTCGACATCGCGACCGGCTACGAGGCGACCAACCGCGGTCACATCCTGCGCGACCAGCGCCGAGGGCTGGCCGGATGATCGCGTTCGCGATCCTCGCGATCGTCATGGTCGCCAGCGCCCTCTTCACGATCACCGCGCGCAGGCCGGTGCACTCGGTCGTCGGGCTGCTGGTGAACTTCGTCGCGCTCGCGATCACCTATCTCACGCTGCAGGCCGAGTTCTTGGCCGTCATCCAGATCGTCGTCTACAGCGGCGCGATCCTGATCTTGTTCGTGTTCGTCATCGCGCTGCTCTCGAGCGGCGTCGCGCCGTTCGACATCGGGCCCGACCGCGCCAAGGGCGTCTTGGTCCCGGCGATCGTCTTCGGCGCGCTGATCGTGGCCGGCGTCGTCGCCACGATCGTGCGTTCGCCGGTCACCGTCGCGCCTGGACAACCGGGCGCGACCGGCGACGCCGACGTCTTCGGCAGCGTGGCGAACTTCGGGGTCGCGCTCTTCAACGACAACCTGTTGCCGTTCGAGGCGACCGCGTTCATCCTGCTGGTGGCCGTGATCGGCGTCGTGCTGATCGCCGGCGACGCGGGGCCGGCCGGCGTGATCACCCGCCGCCGCCGCAAGCGTCCGGGCGAGCGCGAGGCGATCGTCAAGGAGTCCGCCGCGCGATGACGGTCGCACCCGAGTACTACGTCGGCCTCTCGGCCGTCCTGTTCAGCATCGGCGTGATCGGCGTGATCGTGCGGCGCAACCCGCTGATCATGCTGATGTCGATCGAGCTGCTGTTCAACGCCGCGAACCTGGCGCTGGTCGCCTACGCGCGCGCGTGGATCGACAACGTCGGCCACATCTTCGCTTTCCTGGTGATCACGGTCGCCGCCGCCGAGGCCGCCATCGGCCTAGCCATCGTGGCCGTGACCTTCCGCAAAACGCCGCACGTGGACGTCGACGACGTCGCGGTCCTGAAGGGCTAGCCGCCGATCATGCTCCTGCTCGTCATTTGGCTGCTGCCGCTGCTGGGCGCGGTGCTGGCCTGGGCCTTCGGGCCGCAGCTGCGCGGCTGGACGGGACCGAAGTGCACCGCCCTGGTCGGCCTCTCGTTCCTCGCGACCGCCGCCAGCTGGGGCGCCGCGACCGGCGCCGGCGGCGCACACGTCACGCTCGTCTCGTGGCTGCCGGGGTGGACCTTCGGCTTGCAACTGGACAAGCTTTCGCTGGTGTGGACGCTGATCATCACCGGCGTCGGCTTCCTGATCCACCTCTACTCGATCGGGTACATGAGCGGCGACCGCGCCTTCGCGCGCTTCTTCGCCTACATGAACTTCTTCGTGTTCGCGATGCTCACGCTGGTGCTCAGCGACAACGTGGTCGGGTTGCTGGTCGGTTGGGGGCTGGTCGGCCTCGCCTCGTACTTCCTGATCGGGTTCTGGTTCGAACGACCGACCGCGGTCGCGGCCGCGCGCAAGGCGTTCGTCATGAACGTCGTCGGCGACGTCGGCATCATGTTCGCGATCTTCGTCATCATCGCGCGCATCGGCGCGATCGGCTTCGCCGACGTCTTCACCAAGTTCCCCACCGCGTTCAGCGGGCCCGATCTGTTCCTGGTCTGTCTGGGGCTGTTCATCGGCTGCGCCGCCAAGTCGGCGCAAGTGCCGCTGCACACCTGGCTGCCGGACGCGATGGAAGGCCCGACCCCGGTCTCGGCGCTGATCCACGCCGCCACTATGGTCACCGCCGGCGTCTACCTGGTGGCGCGGTTCGCCCCGCTGTGGAACGCTTCGCCCGACGCGCGCGCGCTGGTCGGCGTGATCGGCGCCCTGACCGCGATCCTCGGCGCGATCCTGGGCTGCGTGCAGTGGGACATCAAACGCATCCTGGCCTACTCGACCATGTCGCAGATCGGCTACATGATCATGGGCGTGGGCGTGGGCGCGTTCGAGGGTGGCGTGCTGCACTTCCTCACCCACGCGTTCTTCAAGGCGCAGCTGTTCCTCACGTCCGGCATCGTCATCCACGCGCTGCACGACGAGCAGGACGTGCGCCGGATGGGCGGGCTGCGCACGCGGCTCCCGTTCGCCTTCTGGGCGATGCTGGTCGGCGTGCTCGCCATCTGCGGCGTCCCCGGCTTGAGCGGATTCTTCTCGAAGGATCTGGTGCTCTACACGACGCTGCAGAAGGGGCACCCGTGGCTGTACGCGATCGGCGTGCTGACCGCCGGGATCACCGCGTACTACATGTTCCGCCTCTTGTTCGTGACGTTCTTGGGCAGCTATCGCGGCGAGGTCGATCCGTCGGATCTGGGGATTCGGCATCCGGAGCTGGCCGGCACCGCGCCGGCCGTCGGCCACGCCGAGGAGCACGAGCCGGCCGGCCACGGCCACGCGCCGGCCTGGCTGATGTCGCTGCCGGTCGCGATCCTGATCCCGTTCTCGATCCTCATCGGCTGGCTCGGGCTGGGCGGTGAGAGCAGCCCCTGGGCGCGCTTCTTCGGCGACTTCTTCGGGACGACGAACGGGCCGGTCACCAGCGCGCCGTTCGGCGAGACCGTCTCGACGCTGCTGGTGCTGCTGGTCGTGATCGCCGGCTTCGCCGTCGCCGCGCAGCGCTACTGGCGCGGGGAGGCGCTCGCGAACGCGGTCCCGCGCTTGCGCAACGAAGCGATCCACGCCCCGGCGCTGCTCGTCAACGCCTACTATTTCGACGCCGCGTACGATTGGCTGCTGGTGCGGCCGGCGCGCGCGCTGGGCAGCTGGTTCGTGCGCTTCGTCGACCCGCGCGTCATCGACGCCGGCGTGCGCGAGGCGGCGATCTCGGCGCAGTGGCTCGGCCACCTGTTCCGCAGCTTCGAGACGGGTCTGGTGCGCGTGTACGCGCTGACGATCGCGCTCGGCGTCGTGTGCTTCGTCGCCTACTACACGCTGAGCGGAGTCGCCCGATGATCTTGACCGCCCTGGTCTTGGTGCCGATCGTCGTCGGCTTCGCGCTCTACGCGCTGCCGCGCACGGCGACGGGTGCGCTGCGCGCGATCCCGGCCCTGGTCGCCGCGCTCGCGTTCTTCGCCGCGCTGGCCGGCTACGCCGGCGGCGTCCCCGACGTCTCGGTGCACTGGTTGGCGCGCCCGTTCAGCGCGGCGTTCCACCTCGGCTTCGGCCCCGTCTCGGTCTGGATCGTGGCCCTGCTGGCGGTGGTGACCTTCAGCGCGGCGCTGGCGATCCCGGCCAGCCCGCGCGCACGCGCCTTGGCGGCGCAGCTGCTGGTGCTGCAAGGTGCGATGAACGGCGTCTTCCTCACCAAGGACCTGCTGCTGTTCGCGCTGTTCTGGGACCTGATGCTGTTGCCGGTCTTCCTGGTGCTGATCGATCACGCGTCGCACGCGCGGGCCGCGTGGAAGTATCTCGTCTACAACTTGGCCGGCGGCTTGGCGCTGCTGCTCGCGACGGCCGCCTACGGCGTCGTCGCCGGCAGCACCGATGTCATCGGTCACGCGCCGGCGCCGGTCATCGGTGCGACCTGGGGCGCGTGGATCTTCGCCGGGTTCGCGTTGGCGTTCCTCATCAAGACGCCGGTCTTCCCGTTCCACACCTGGATGCCGGAGACGTACGCCGAGCTGCCGCCGGTGATGGCCGCCGTCGTCTCGGCGGTGCAATCGAAAGCCGGGCTCTACGGGTTCTTGGTGATCGGGGTGCCGCTGCTGCAGGCGCAGATGGTCGACGCGCGCGGGCTGATGATCGCGCTCGGGTTGGCCTCGCTGTTGTACGGCGCGCTGGCCGCGCTGGCGGCGAACGACGCGAAGCGCGTCGTCGCGTACAGCTCGCTCTCGCACCTCGGACTGATCCTGATCGCCGTGTTCAGCGGCTCGCCGCTGGCCTCTACCGGCGCGCTGGTCTACATCGTCGCGCACGGCCTGTTCAGCGCCGCGCTGTTCATCACGCTGGGCGCCGTCGAGCAGCGCGAGGAGACGCGCGACGTCACCCGCCTGGGCGGCCTGGGCGCGCGCAATCCGCGCTTGGCCGGCGCGCTGGTGCTGGCGGCCCTCGCCGCGCTGGGCTTGCCGGGCCTGGCCGGTTTCGCCGGCGAGATCCTGATCCTGACCGGCGTCTTCAAGAGCGGCCTGGTGTGGCCGGCGATCGTCGCGCTGCTGCCGATCATCCTCGCTTCGGCGTACATGCTGCGCCTCTACCAAGGGATCATGAACGGACCCGAGATTCCCGACCTGCCGGTGCGGCGCGATCTGAGCTGGCGCGAAGGACTGGCGCTCGCACCGCTGGTCGCCGCGTTCGTGTGGCTGGGCGTCAATCCGAGCGCGCTGACGGTGACGCCGGCGGCCGCCGGCGCGCAGGTCGGCCTGGCGCCGGCCGTGGAGGCGTCCCGTGCTCGTTAATCTGCCGAGTGCCGGCGACTACACCGCGCTGCTGCCGACGATCGTCGTCGCCTGCGCGCCGCTGCTGATCCTGATCGTCGACCTGTTCCTGCGCGGGGAGGGTGCCGGCCGCCGCGCCGTCTCCGTCGCCATCGCGATCCTCGCGCTGCTCGGCGCGGGCTGGCTGCTGGCCGCGCAGTACCCGCACGACGTGGTCGCGTTCGACGGCGCGTTCGTGCAGGGCGGCTTCTCGATCGTCTTCAGCGAGATCGTCGTCATCGCGACGATCGGCACGCTGTTGCTCTCGCTGGGCATCGGGCGCACCGATCAGGTCGCCGGCACCACGGCGCTGCTGCTGTGGAGCGCCAGCGGCGCGATGCTGATGGCCGGCGCGGCGAGCTTGTTGACCGTCTTCTTGGGTCTCGAGCTGCTCTCGCTCGCGCTGTACTGCCTGTGCGCGATCTCGGCGCGCGCGACGGCGCGCGAGTCGGCCCTCAAGTACCTCTTGCTCTCCTCGATGGCGTCGGGTTTCTTGCTGTACGGCTCGGCGCTGCTGTTCGGCGCGAGCGGAACCGTCTCGTTCGCCGGCCTGGCGGCCGCGACGCCCTCGCCGCTGCTCGCGCTCGGCGCCGGCTTGTTCCTGGTCGGCGTCGCGTTCAAGCTGAGCCTGGTGCCGTTCCATTCGTGGACGCCCGACGTCTACGAGGGTGCGCCGCTGCCGGTGACCGCGTTCATGTCGGTCGCCACCAAGGCGGGCACGCTGGCGGTGCTGGCGCGCTTCGCCTACGCGGCGCTGCCGCAAGCCGACGCGCAGACGCTGCTGCTGCCGCTGTGGGTGCTGGCCGCGCTCTCGATGCTGATCGGTAACCTCGCCGCGCTGGCGCAGACCGACATGAAGCGCCTGCTGGCGTACTCGGGGATCGCGCAAGTCGGCTACATCGTCACCGCCTTCGCGGGGACGACCGTGCTGGGGCTGCGCTACGCGCTCCTGTACTTGGCCGGCTACACGTTCATGAACCTGGGCGCGTTCGCGGTCGTCGCGCTGATGTCGCGCGACGGCGACGCGGTCGTCGGCTTGGGCCGCTTCGCGGGTCTGGCCGGGCGGCGCCCGTGGCTGGCCGCGGCGATGACGTTCTTCCTGATCGGTCTGGCCGGCTTGCCGCCGACCATCGGCTTCACCGGCAAGATCCTGATCTTGGCCGCGACGGTCGGCGCCGGTTACGCGTGGCTGGCCGGCGTGCTGATCATCGGCACCGCGATCTCCGCCTACGTCTACTTCAAGATCGTGCGGGCGATGTTCGCGAACATCGACGCGGCGCACGTGCGCGACGAGCGTTCGACGAACCCGCTGCCGTGGATCGCGGTCGCCGTCTGCGCGGTGGCGACGTTCGCCCTGGGCGTCCTCCCGTACACCCCGTCGAACGTCCTGCCGCACGTGAAGTGACGATTCGCCCGGCGCGGCCCGACGACGAGACCTTCGTCGTCGAGCTCGTTCCGCGGTTCGTCGAGCACGGCGCGGCCGACGGGCACACGCCGGACGAGGTGATCGTGGGGACCGCGCGCGTCATGCGGCGCGCGCTGGTCGCCCCGCGCGAAGGCGAGCTGTTTCTGATCGCGCAGGAAGCGGACGGCACGCGGGCCGGCTTCTTGTACGCGATCACCGAGCGCGACTTCTTCACGGCCGAGCCGTACGTGCACGTCTCGGAGATCGCGGTCGCGCGCAGCGGAGCGGGCGTCGGCGCCGCGCTGATGGCGGCCGTCGAAGCCTGGGCGCGCGAGCGCGGTTCGCGCTTCATCTCGCTCAACGTCGTCGAGGAGAACCGTGCCGCGCAGCGCTTTTACGAGCGCCGCGGCTACGGCCCGGGGCACCGCCACTACGTGCGGCGCTTGGACTAACGCGTTCCAGCCCCACTTGTGTGCGGGTGAAACAATCCGTATACTGCCAAACAGGTGGCAGCCAGACTCCCGGCGATCGACTCCGATCCTTCGCGAGGCCGTTCTGACGAGCCGTCGATGGCGCGCCTGTACGGACTGCCGGGGCACTTGATCCGGCGCTGCCACCAGATCGTCGGCGGATTGTTCGCCGAGGCGCTGAGCACATCCGATCTCACGCCGATGCAGTACGCCGCGCTGACGGCGATCCGCGCGCACCCCGAGATCGACGCCACGCGCCTCTCGCGGCTGATCGTGTTCGACAAGTCGACGCTGGGCTCGGTCCTGGAACGGCTCGAGGCGAAGCAGCTGATCTGGCGCGAGGCCAGCCCGCGCGATCGCCGCGCCAAGCGCTTGCGCATCACGCCGGCCGGCACGCGGCTGATCGAGCGCGCCGATCCGATCGTCGACCGCGTCGAAGCCGACTTCCTCGCACCGCTGCCGGCGGCCGACCGCACCCGCCTGGTCCGCTTGTTACGCCGCGTCGTCGCCGGCCACGCCGCCGACGAGGCCAAGCTCACGTGAGCGAGCCGTCCGTCCTGGTGGTGGGCGGCGGCATCGGCGGATTGGCCGTCGCGCTGGCGGTCGCGCAGCGCGGCCGCACCGTGCGGGTGCTGGAGAAGGCGGCCGAGTTCGGCGAGATCGGAGCCGGCTTGCAGTTGGCCCCCAACGCGTCGCGCGCGCTCGAGCGGTTGGGCATCCTCGACGCGTTGGCGCGGCACGCGGTCTTCCCGCAACACCTGGTCTGGATGGACGCGCTGGCGGGGACGCGCCTGTGCGAGCTCGACCTCGGCCAGCCGTTCGTCGAGCGCTACGGCTACCCGTACGTCGTCATGCACCGCACGGATCTGCTGGCCGAGCTGCTCAGCGCCGCACGCGCGCACGAGCGCATCACCTTGGAGACCGGCAAGGAGCTGGTCGAAGTCGACGCCGACGACGAGCTGGTCCGGGTGCGCTGCGCGGACGGCACGACCGCGCGCGGCGAGCTGCTGGTCGGCGCCGACGGGCTGTGGTCGACGGTGCGTTCGTTCGTCGTCGACGACGGCGCGCCGATCTGTTCCGAATACGTCGCCTACCGCGGCGCGATTCCGATCGGCGAGATGTCGACCCACGCCGGGCTCGACAACGTCGTGTTCTGGACGGGGCCCGACAAGCATCTGGTGCAGTATCCGGTCCGCCGCGGGGAGCTCTACAACCAAGTCGCCGTCTTTCGCAGCCATCGCTACCGGCCCGGAACCGACGACTGGGGGACCGCCGAGGAGTTGGAGCGGGCCTTCGGCGGCACCACGGCGCCGGTGCGCGCGGCGTTGACGAAGATCCGCCGCAACCGCCGCTGGCCGATGTACGACCGGCTCCCGATCGACCACTGGAGCCGCGGCCGGGTGACGCTGCTCGGCGACGCGGCGCATCCGATGCTGCAATACCTCGCGCAGGGTGCGTGCCAGGCGCTCGAGGACGCCGTCGCGCTGGCGGATGCGCTCAGCGACAACCGCACCGTCGAGGGCGCACTGCACGCCTACGAGCAGGTGCGGGTCGCGCGCACGGCGCGCGTACAGACGACGGCGCGCGCGTGGGGCGCGTTCTGGCACGTCCATCCGGACGATCAACCGGCGCGCGACGCGCACCTGGTCGATCGCTCACCGCGGGACTACAACGAGCTCGACTGGCTCTACGGCGCTACGGCGCCGGCGTCGGCGACGGTTGCGTGACGAGCGGCTGGAACGAGATGCCGTCGACTTTGCCGGCGGTATCGAACGAGATCACCATCGCGATCGGCGGCGGTACGCTGCCGACGATCTTGTAGACGAAGTAGTTCGAACCGTTCTGCGTGCCGCGCTGCAGCTGCGTGAACGAGGCGATGGTGCCGACGGTGCGCAGGTGTCCGCCCATGTCGGAGATATCCGCATCGCTGATCTTCGCGTTGAGCTGCGCGTCGTAGTGCGAGCGGTCGATCGTGCCGGTGCGCCAGGCGTCGAACTCGGCGCGCGCGCGGGCCGTCTGCGCCGGGTCGATCGTCGCGACCGGACCGGGCGCGGTCGCGGGCGATGCGTCGGGCGTCGCCGTCTGCGCCAGCGCGGGAGCGGCCGTCAGGCCGGCCAGCAGGCAGAAGAGGAGAAGGCGCTGCGAGGTCATCGCAGCGCCTTCTCTGTTCTCCGCTCGAGAACCAGCCGTTCTCACGGATGTGTCATATTGGCCGGTACGACGAACTTGTCGAAGTCGGCGCCGCTGATGTATCCCAGGCTCAGCGCAGCTTCCTTTAAGGTCGTGCCGTCGTGGTGCGCCTTCTTGGCGATCTCGGCCGCCTTGTCGTACCCGATGTGCGGCGCCAGCGCCGTCACGGTCATCAGCGACTGCCCCAGGTATCCGGCGATCGCGGTTTCGTTGGCCTGCAGCCCCTCGACGGCGTGCTCGCGGAACATCGTGCACGCGTCCTTGAGCAGCCGGCACGAGTGCAGGAAGTTGTAGATCATGACCGGGTTGAACACGTTCAGCTCGAAGTTGCCCTGCGAGGCGCCGAACGAGATGGCCAGGTCGTTGCCGTACACCTGCACGACGACCATCGTCATCGCTTCGGACTGCGTCGGGTTGACCTTGCCCGGCATGATCGAGCTGCCCGGTTCGTTCTCCGGCAGGATCAGCTCGCCGATGCCGGCGCGCGGACCCGAGGCCAGCCAGCGGATGTCGTTGGCGATCTTCATCAGCGCCGCGCCGAGCTGCTTGAGCGCGCCCGAGGCGAACACGAACTCGTCGTGCGAAGCGAGCGCGGCGAACTTGTTCGGATGCGAGCGGAACGGCAGGCCGGTCAGCTCGGAGATCTTCTTGGCGGCGCGGTCCGCGAACTCGGGGTGCGCGTTGAGACCGGTGCCGACGGCGGTGCCGCCGATGGCCAGATCGTAGAGCCGGTCGAGCGCGAACTCGATGTCGACGATGGCGCGATCGAGCTGCGCGACGTAGCCGGAGAACTCTTGGCCCAGCGTCAGCGGCGTCGCATCCTGCAGGTGCGTGCGGCCGACCTTGACGATGTCCTTCCACTGCTTGGCCTTGGCGTCGAGCGCGTTGCGCAGCGCCTTGACGGCCGGCAGCATGTCGATGATCGCCTGCGCCGCGGCCATGTGCATCGCGGTCGGGAAGGTGTCGTTCGACGACTGTGACATGTTGACGTGGTCGTTGGGGTGGATCGGCTTTTTCGAGCCCATCTCGCCGCCCGCCATCTCGATCGCGCGATTCGAGATGACCTCGTTGACGTTCATGTTCGTTTGGGTGCCGGAGCCGGTCTGCCAAACGCGCAGCGGAAAGTGCTCGGCCAGCTTGCCCGAGATCACCTCGTCGGCGGCGCGCACGATCAGGTCCGTCTTCTCGGCGTCGAGCTTGCCGAGGTCGTGGTTGACCAGCGCGGCGGCCTTCTTGAGGGTGCCCATCGCGCGGATGACCTCGCGCGGCATCACGTCGCGCGGCGTTTGCGCGTCCCCGATGTCGAAGTGGATGAGCGAGCGCGCCGATTGCGCGCCGTAGTACTTGTCGTTCGGCACGTCGATCTTGCCCATCGAGTCGCTCTCGACGCGCGTCGTTCCGACCGTACCGTTCGTCTGCGTGGTAGTGGCCATAGCGCCCCCAGACTTCGGCGCCGCGGCGGGCCGGCACTCCGCGAGAAAGGTCGCAGGACCGTGATATACTATGCACTACGCCCGTCCTGGAGGAGGGGTCGCCCATGCGTCTCCTGCGCGCGTTCGTCGCCCTGATCGTCTTCGTCGCCGCCACGGCCGCCCCGGCCCGGCCCGCGCCACCCGCCACGGCGCCGGTGGCCGACGGCGCGGGCCTCGTCGACGCCGCGCGCGCCAAGCTGGCGTCCGGCGACGGCGCCGGCGCGCTGGCGCTGCTGCAGCCGTACGTGGCGCAGCACCCGACCGATATCGCCGCCGGCCGGCTGCTGGGCGACGTCTACTTCCGGGTCCCCGACTTCGGCAAGGCCGAGGCGGCCTGGAAGGCCGTCGTCAAGGTCGACCCCACCGACCGCGAGACGCACAACCGGCTGGGCGCGCTGTACGCCGCCGAGGACCGGGTCCCGGAGGCGACCCTCGAGTTCGAGCGCAGCCTGCCGCTGGCCGAAGGCTATGCCGGCCTGGTGCGCCAGCACCAGCGGCTCGGGGACATCGATCAGTGGATCGCCGAGATCCAGGAGGCGATCGACAAGAACCCGCTCGACGCCGACAAGATCTCGCTGATCGGGCACGTCTACGAGTACCTCCACCAGAACGAGCTGGCGCTGCTGGCCTACCGCAAGGTGGTCAACCTGCGGCCGACCAGTTGCGGACCTCGCGTCGACCTTTCGAACGTTTTGGTCGAGACGGACCAGTACGACCAGGCGATCGGTGAGCTCCACGCGTGCCTCGCCCGCGACCCCAAGGACTACGCGGCGATCATCAACCTGGGCGACGCCTACCTCCACAAGGGCGAACAGGCGCGGGGTGCCTCCTACATCGACCAGGCGCTGGCGCTCAACCCGATGGGGTTCGAAGCGCTCGTCGATCACGGCTACGTGCTCGACGAGAACGGCGATTGGAAGGACGCGATCGTGTTCTACAACCGGGCCCTCGCCATCGATCCGACGCGTCCCGAAGCGTACATCGACCTCGGCTTCGATTATGCGGGCCAGCACCTGTTCGCTTTGGCGGAAGCAGCCTACCTCAAGGGGCTCAGCGTCGCCGCAGACGACGGCACGCTCCACTACTTACTCGGCCAGACGTACGACGAGCAAGGCAAGGTCAGCTTGGCCCGCGAGCAATATCGCGCCGCGTCGCACTCGCCGGAAAAGTACATCGCGCAGCAGGCGCGCGCCGAGTTGGGACTCCTCCCGCCCCAGTAACGCGCAAAACGGAAAGTTTACGCCCGCGCTGTTGCGACGCTCAGCGCGGACATTTCGTAAACGGCGCGTCACGGCGCCGTTTTCTTTTCGCCCAAAGGTCCGCAATCGGCTTTCCTCCTCGCGTGTAGCCTGTTAGGATCGGCGACGGCCGCTGCGCACGTATGCACCAGCGGCGTTCCGCACGTTACGAGGAGTTGACAAATTGCGTAGCTTCGCGGCGTCGTCGCTGGCACTGATGCTCGCGCTCTCCCTTCCCGGGATCGCGCTTGCAAAGCCGGCCGTCACGCTCAAACTCACCGGCTCGGTCGTTACCACCACCACGGACGGTAAAACCCAGCTCACCCCCGTCGAAAAGACCGAGCTGCGGCCGGGCGATCGCGTCCGCTGGAGCATCATCGCGCGCAACGGAGGCGACTCCGGGGCATACAAACTTTTGACGGTAGAAAAGATCCAACCCGGCACGGCGTACGTCGCGGGGTCGGCGAGTGCGTCCAAGGCGCACGCCGAGTTCTCGCTCGACGGCGGCAAGACGTGGTCGGCCGCGCCGACGGTCACCGTCAAGGACGCGCAAGGCAATGCGGTCGTGAAGAAGGCCGATCCGTCGACCTTCACGACGATCCGCTTCGTTCAGGACGGCGCGCTCGCCGCCCAGAGCACCGAAGCCTACGTCTATGAGGTCCGCGTCAAATGAAGCGGACCTCCTTCTTGTTGACGGCGCTGCTAGGCGTCGGCCTGGCGGTCGCCGCTCCGCGCGTCGAAGCGCTCGCTTCCGGCACGACCGCCGGGACGACGATCTCGAACACCGCCACGGCGACCTACTCCGACGGCACCAACACCTACAACTCGCAGTCGAACACGGTCACGACGACGGTGCAGAACGCGCCGGCGCTGACGATCTCCCCGCTGCAAGCCTCGCCGGGCGCGAACACCGTCTCGCCGGGCGGCTCGATGACCGACACCTACACGGTCACCAACACCGGTAACAGCTCGGGCTACTTCCAGCTGACCGGCACGCAAGGCACCAACGACGGCGTCACCGCCGGCCAGGCGTCCTTCACGCAGTACGTCGTCAATACCGGCGGCGGGCCGCAGACCTTCTCGACGATCGCCGCGGTCAACACCTATTTGGCCACCGGCAACTCGGGCGGTCCCTTCCTGACGGCCGTCAACGGCACGATCACGATCGGCGTTCAGTACACGGCGAACTCGGGCGCGAGCGGAACGATCACGACGTTGCTCACGCCGGACATCGTCTACCCGGCCGGCAGCGGCACCTCGCTGCAGACGTCTTCGACGGTCGTCGGCCAGTACAGCGATCCGGTCGCGGTCGACGCTCGCGTCGACGTCCAGAAGACCGCCGTCGTCGGGGGCACCGTCGCGGCGCCGACCGTCACCTACACGGTTCGCTTCGCGAACGGCGGCTCGCGCAACCTCGCGCCGGTCTTCAAGAACGCGCTGCCGGGCGGCAACGCGGCGACCTACGACAGCTCGTGCACGAACAGCACGGCCTGCGGCGTCGTCTTCACCGACAAGATCCCCTCGTTCAACGGCACGCAGCTCACCCTGAACGGCACGCCGTCGATCAGCGGCGCGACCGGCACGGTCATCTACTCGGTCGACGGCACCACCTGGACGACGACCGCGACCGGCGCCGTGTACGTCGGCGTCTTCGTCCCGACGACCTCGCTGACGGGCGCGGGGCTGACGACCTTCGCCGCCAACACCAACACGACCAGCCAGGGCAACGTCCCCGCTGCCAACGCGTCGCTGACGTTGACCTTCACGATCAACGGGTCGACCGCGACCGGTGCGGCCAACGCCAGCGCGATCACCAACGTCGCCAACTCGATCTTCGCCGACCAGAGCGGCTACGTCGAGGGCCCGGGGATCACATACCAGAGCGTCACCAACGGCACCACGGCCACGACGACCAACACCGCGCCGGCGGTTGCCAACACGACCGGCACGCTGGCCGGCTCGGCGTCGGTGGTGTCGGCCGCCTCGCCGACGAACGCGGCGCTGCTCAACGGCACGTACAACGTGGGCTCGAGCACGGCGTACCCCGGCGCGACGGGTCCGGACGGCACGACCGCGACGGACTTCACCGCGCTCAGCTACACCAACGGCAACTCGCTGCTCTCGGCGGTCAACGGCGCGAACGTCACCGTCCCGGCCAGCGCGGCCGCGGCGACGTTCACCAACTCGCTGCAGAACAACGGCAACAAGGACGACACGTTCAACCTGACGGCCGCGACGGGCACCGGCCTGACCGCGCTGCCGACCGGCTGGACCGTGACGTTCCAGAGCACCGGCCAAACGGCCAGCGGCAGCTGCGCCGCGGTGACGGCCGGCACCACGATCACCTCCGTCTGCGTCGCCTCCGGCGCGACCCAGACCTACAAGGTCGTGTTCACCCCGCCGGCCAGCGCGACGACGTTCACCTCGTTCACCGGCTACGGTGACGCGATCACCGCCACGTCGACCAACAACAGCTCGATCACCAACCTGACCACCGACGAGATCTTCGTGGGCGGGTTCGTCAAGCTGACCAAGACGGTCGCCGACGCGGCGTCGCAGCCGTGCGCGACGGCCTCGACCTTCACCACCGGTGCCGCCAACGTCAGCCCCGGCGACTGCGTGAAGTACGTCGTGACGTACGCCAACGTGGCCCCGGGCCAAGGCAGCGGCGCCAACAATCAAACGTTGAGCGCGTCGAGCCTGGTCATCACCGAGGACGGAACGGCCGCCGGCGGGACGCAGGTCGCGTACACCAACAACTGGGCCACCTACACCAACGGCCTCTACAACGCGCCGGTCGACACCAACAGCGGCTCGTTCGTCTACAGCCCGACCGCCGGAACGCCGGCCGGTTCCACCAAATTCACCGACACCGTCGCCTCGCTCGGCGCAGGCACCACCGGTTCGGTGACCTTCCTGGTCCAGGTCAAGTAATCTGATCGTGTCCGCCGACGTCATCGGGCGCATCGTGCGCGCGATCGTCCTCGCCCTCGCGTGCACCGCTCTGGCGGTCCGCGCGGGCGAGGCGGCGTCGCCGGCGGGCACGCTGATCACCAACACCGCGACCGCGCAGTATGCCGCCGGACCCGCCGGCGTGACCTACAGCGTGCAATCGAACGTGGTGCAAGTCGCGATCGCGGCGGTCTCCGCGATCGTCGTCGGGCCCAAGGAAAAGGCGGTCAACCCCGCCACCGAGGGCTACTCGGCCGGTTCGCCGATCACGCGCACGTTCACCATCACCAACGCGGGGAACGCCGCCGACGCCTATACGGTCACCGCGGTGACGACGGGCGGCGGCGCGATCTCCTCGATCGCGTACCTCGAGTCGAACGGCACCGTTCCGGTGACGCTCAACGCGACGACCACGCCGACGCTGCAGCCGGGTGGGTCGATCTCGGTGCAAGTCGGTCTCACCACCAAGGGCGTCGCGGTCGGCACGAGCTTTCCGATCGCCCTGACCGCGCGGTCGACCAGCACCGGCGCCGCCAACGGACTCGTCTCCGACAGCGGCCAGGTGTGGGCGCTCGCGCAAGCGGCCGCGTCGCTGGGCGGCGTCACCGGTCCCAACACGCTCGTCACCAAGCTCGTCGACTCGGTCCGCTCGACCACGGCGAATCCGGGAGCCACCATCACCTACTCGATCGCGTTCAAGAACTACGGCGGCTCGGCGGCGACGAACGTCGCCCTCACCGACGACGTTCCGGCCGGCATCACCGCGCTGCCGCAGACCGCGACGCTCAACGGCACCAACGTCGCCGCGGCGGCGTCGCTGAGCGGACAAGTGCTGACCGTCAAGGTCGGGACGTTGGCCGCCGGCGCGATGGACACGCTGACGTTTCAAGCGACGGTCATGAACGCCGAGAGCGCGGGATCGAGCTTCGTCAACGTCGCCTCGCTGGCGGCCGACGGCATCAGCCCGGTCTCGACCTCGCCGGCCAGCGTGCTGGTCGGGCTGGCCAACAAAGTCTACGACGGATACGCGGGCGGCGGGTCGGCGATCGCCGGCGCGACCATCACGCTGCGCGACGCGAGCACGCACGCCGTCATCGCGCTCCCGCAGAACCCCGGCGGCACCGCCGGTTCTTCGGCGCTCACGCGCGCACCGCAAGACGCGCTGGTCGGCGTGCCGGCCGGGGGGCTCGCGCCCAACTACAGCAACGCGAACCCGTTCACCACCGGCGCCGACGGCACGTACAGCTTCGTCTTCAACACCAGCCAGCTCGGCGTGCCGGGCCAGCCCGCGCAGTACGAGCTCGACATCGCGGCTCCCAACTACACCGCGCGCCGCATCGCGGTCACGATCAGCCCGGACGCCACCGGGCTGCTCTACGACGCGACGCTGCGCGATCTCGACGGCATGCAGTTGGCCTCGCCCGGCGGCTTCACGCTGGTCGCCAACTCCGTCTCACTCTCCGACGTGTTCGGCCTCCTAGGAAACCTCCCCATGTTCGCTCCGCACCCGTTGACGGTCAGCAAGACCGTCGACCGTGACGTCGCCTCGGGCGGCGATCGTCTGCTCTACACCGTGCAAGTCGGCAACTCGGGCGCCAGCTTCGGCACGACGCGCGTCGTCGACACCTTGCCGGCCGGCATCGTCTACGCGCCCGGGACCGCGCGCGTCGACGGTCAACCGATCGAACCGCTCCGCGACGGCCGCATCCTGACCTGGACGCTGGCCGGCGTGAGCGGCACGCACACGATCACCTACGCGTGCGTCGTGCTCCCGTACGCCTCCGAGGGCACGACGCTGGTGAACCTGGTCGACGTCGACGCGCTGGCCGCGAGCGGCGCGCACGTGACGGGCAGCGCGAGCGCCGACACCCGCATCGTCGCCGGCGCGCTGGGCAACCGCATCGTCATCACCGGCCGCGTCTTCGCCGACGTCGCGAAAACCGGCCGCTTCCGCACCGGCGACAAGGGCGTCGCCGGCGTGCGCGTCTACCTCGAGGACGGCGAATCGGTCACCACCGATCCGTACGGCCGCTTCACGTTCCCGGCGGTCCGTCCGGGACAGCACGTGCTGCGCGTCGACGAGACGACGCTGCCGGCGAGCGTGAAGCCCTACGGCGACCGTCGCTACGACAGCACCCGCAGCCTGCAGCGCCTGCTGCACGGCCTCTACGACGCCGGCTTGATGCAGGACGTCGAGTTCGCTCTGGAACCGGCCGCATGAACCTGCGTCGTCGCTTCCGCCGCACCGCGATCGCGTTTCTCGCCACCGGATTCGTCCTCTCGACGATTCAGGTCGACGATGGTGCGCGCATTCCGGCTGCGCTGGCGGACACGACGACGATCCCCGCGCTCGCCTCGCCGGTGCCGCCGGGGGCGCCCGCCGCGAGCCCCTCGCCCGATCCGTCCGACGCGCCTGACGATCCGACCAAGGGTCCGCGCGGCGGCGACCTCACCCATCTGACCTTCACCGCGACCGACGGTCTGACCGCGGCGCTGAACGATCCGGTCGACGACGGCGTCGCCGGCAGCACCGCCGCCGCGATCGCGGTGCAGACCGTGCGCGGGGCCGGCGTCGAGCTGAAGGTCGGCGGCGAGGTCATCCCGTTCTCGCGCATCGGCAAACGCACCGTCGACACCAAGACCGGCCAGACGATCTACACCTACTACGGCGTCGTGCTGCGCGCCGGCGCGAACGACGTGCAGCTCACGCCGCTGGGCGCGAACGGTCTGCGCGGGACGACGAGCACGCACCGCATCTACGGTCCCGGACGCCCGGTCGCGATCGCGATCGCGGCCAGCGGTCCGCTGCGCGCCGACGGGAGCAGCGTCGACGACCTGCGCATCCAAGCGCGTGACGCCTGGGGGCACCATGCGGCGTCGGGCGAGCTCGTGCAGCTCACGCTCGTCTCCGGTGACGCGCGCCTCTCGCGGGTCGCGGTCGCGACCGACGATCCCGCCGCTCCCGCCGTGACGCCCACGCCGCAGCCATCGCCCTCGCCGGGCGCCGGCGCGGCGAACACGCGGCAGACGATCGGCGTCGCGCTCGGCCCCGACGGTTCGGCGATCGTGCACCTGCTGCCGGGGATGATCCCGGGCGACATCGTGCTGCAGGCGTCGAGCGGCGATGCGACCTGCGAGACGCGCGTCTTCCTCGCGCCCAATCCGCGCAAGCCGTTCGTCAACGGCCTGGTCACCGCCGGCGCCGGCGCGGTGCCGGGCATCCCGGACAGCCCCGACGACGTCGCCGACGGCACCAACTCCCGCCGCGGCCGCATCGCGGTCTTCGGCACCGGCTCGGTCGGCAGCGGCGTGTTGACCTTCGCCTACGACACCGCCAACGTGCTGCAGCGCACGACGGACTACAGTGGTGCGGCGAGCGTCGATCCGAGCGATCGTCCGTACGCGATCACCGGCGACACCAGCTCCCTGCGCGACGACGCGCTCTCGCGCGACCATCTCTTTTTCCGCTACGACAGCGGCCGCACCAGCGCCGAGTGGGGCGAGTTCCAGGCCTCGACGACGACCGACCCGACCAACCTGGGTGCGTTCAACCAGCTGGTCGACGGCGCCAAGCTCGACGTCGCCGGCGCGAACGCGCGTGCGACCGTGTTCGCGGCGCGCAACGACGTCGGCTACGACCGGCGCGTGTTCGCGCCGACGGGCCTCGCCAGCGGCGTGATGCTCTACCCGCAGATCGTCGTCGGCTCGGACGTCGCCTACTTGGCGGCGATCGATCGCCGCACCGGCGCCGTGCTGACGCAGACGCCGCTCACCAACGGCGTCGACTACACGATCGAGTACTCGACCGGGCAGCTGCGCTTCATCAACATCCCGCTCCCGTTCGACCAGAACTTCAACCCGCAAGAAGTCGTGCTGACGTACGAGTACGACGACCCCAGCGGTGCGGCCAAGACGGTCGGCGGCCACGCCGAAGTCGCGCTCGGCAAGGCCGTCAAGCTCGGCTTGGGCTACGTCAACGACACGACCGGTGCCGGCAACGTCACGCTGGCCTCGCAGTCGCTCAGCGGGACGATCCCGGGCGGCTCGTGGTCGATCGTGCACGCCACCAGCGCCGGCTCGCTGCTGGCGACCTCCGCCGATCAGACGCAAGCCGGCGACGGCGGCGGCGCGCTGCATGCCGCGCTCACGCGCAGCGTCGGCAACGACCACCTCTCGTTGCTGTTCGATCAGACCGGGGCGGGCTACGACGATCCGTTCGGCGGGCTCTCCACGCCCGGCCTCATCAACGAAGCGGTCAGCTACGGCCACAAGTTCGCCGGCGGCCAGGGCGAGATCGACCTCGACCTCGACCATCAGGCCAACGTCGGCATCAACGGGGCGGCCTCGACGACGCAGACCGAAGCGCAGCTGCGCGCGCGCCGCCAGCTCGGCAAGCGGGTCACGGTGACCGCCTCGGTCGACCGCCGCGTCTCGACCAGCTCCGCGGTCGGCACGCAGCTGGCGGTGCCGACCCCCGCGCCGAGCGGAACGCCCAGCCCGTACGACGTGACCAATCTGCCGGCGCAGGAGTCGACGCAGGTGCAGGCCGGCGTCGACTGGCGGGTGACCAACGCGGCGACGCTGAGCGTCGACCGTCTGCAGACGATCGGCGGCGAGAACTCCGTGCAGCCGACGCAGACCGACGCGCAGCTGACCTACGACATCGGCAAGATCGGCCGCGTCTACGCGCGCGAGCGCTGGAGCGCCGCGCCGGTCGAAAGCTTCGCCGACGCGACGCAGGCGCTCACCTCCGGCACCGGCGGGACGCGCTCGTTCGAAGTCGGCGTCGAGAACCGCTTGGGGCCGATGACGACCGTCGACGACTCGTGGGGTGTCGATCACACCGCCAACGGCAGCAGCATCTACACCGCGCTGGGTGTGCAGGAGAAGCTCAACCTGGGCCGCGTCAAGGGCAACGCCTTCATCCAGGACGGCACCGCCAGCGGCTACGACTCGTCGAGCGGCGGGTTCGACGTGTACGGCCTCTCGCTCAGCTACGCCGATCCCAGCAACCGCCTGCGCGTGAGCGGTTCCTCGCAGCTGCGCACCGGCAACGGCGCCGGCTTCTCCGATACGCTCGGCGCGGCCGGCGCGCTGACGCAGGACCTTTCCGTGTTCGCCGCGCTGACCGACGCGCGCTCGGACGGCAACGGCGAGTCCGACGACAAGGTCGGCTTGGCCTGGCGCCCCGCGCAGAGCGACGACGGCGTGACGCTCTTCCAGTACGAGCGCCAGACCGGTACCGGCACCTACGACGGCAACGACGAAGGTGCGGTGCTCTCGCTCGAGCAGGTCGTCCGCCTGCGCCGGCGCACCGAGGTCACCGCGCGCTACGCCTACAAGCTCGACGGCGACCAGTTCTACGAAGCGCACAGCTCGCTGCTCGGCCTGCGCGTCGATCAGACGCTCGGCGATCGTTACGACGTCGGCGCCGAGATCCGCCGCGCGAACGTGCTCGGCATCGACGGCGCGACCTCGAACGCGTTCGCGCTCGAGGCCGGCCTGCGGCTCGGCAACCAAACGCGCTTCGGCGTCGGCTACAACTTCAGCGCGACTGCCGACCCGTCGCTGGCGACGACGCCGCAGCACCGCGGCTTCTACACCACCGTGACGACCGTGGTCGACCGCATCTTGGGTTGGGGCCGCTAGGACGAGCGGCGCAGCGCGACGACTTCGATCTCGACTTTGGCGCCGCGCGGAAGGGCGGCGACGGCGACCGTCGAGCGGGCCGGATACGGACCCTCGCCGTACGGCTGCGCGTAGACCGCGTTGACGGCCGCGAAGTCGTCCATCGCGACCAGGAAGATCGTCGTCTTGACGACGTCGGCGAAGCCGAGTCCAGCCGCTCGCAGCACGGCGTCGATGTTGCGGTTGATCTGGTGCGTCTGCGTCGCCGCGTTGCCCTCGACGAGCGAACCGGTCGCCGGGTCGAGCGCGATCTGGCCAGAGCAGAAGACGTACGGCCCGGCCGCGACGGCTTGCGCGTAGGGCCCGATCGCGGCCGGTGCGTCGGGTGTGCGGATCGTCTCGCGCTCGCTCACGCGTGCGCCGGGAGCGCCGCGTCGGGCGGCGGCGACATCGTGCCTTTGTAGCGGTTCTGTTCCGGGCCGACGCCGAAGTTGCTCTTCGCGAGCTCGGCGATACGCGCCAGCTCGGCGGCGCTCAGGCGCGGCGTGTCGGGCGCCGCTGCGAACTCGCGCAGCTGCTCGCTATCGTAGATGTTCGGCAGCACGGTCATCACGCGCGGTTCGGCCAACAGCCACTGGATCGCGGCTTGACCGAGCGTGCGGCCGGGCTCCTCGAGGAAGCGCAGCGTCTCGACTTTCTGGATACCGTTGATCAGCCACGAGCGCGGACGATGGCTGCGATGATCGGTCGGCGGGAAGACGGTGTCCTTGGTGTACTTGCCTTCGAGCATCCCCGACGAGTGCGGCACGCGGATGAAGTAGGTCGTGTCGGCGTGGAGCTCGTCGGCCGCCGCGACCATCTCGTTGCCGGGGTACGGCTCGAGCAGGTTCCAGATCATCTGGACCATCGGCACGTTGCGCTGCGCCGCTTCGATGCCTTCCCACAGCCAGCCGATGGCGGGACCGAGCGCGACGCCCCAGCTGCGAATCTTCCCCTCGCGGCGGAAGTCTTCGAGCAGCGCTTGCAGCTCACCGTCGCGCACCTGCTCCAGGCGCGCGTTGTGCATCTGCCAGACGTCGATGTAGTCGGTCTGCAGGCGCCGCAGCGAACCTTCGAGCGCCTTGCGCACGAAGGCGGGCGAGAAGTCTTGCTCGATCTCGTTCTGGCCCTTGCGCTCGCCGGCGTGATGCTCCCAGTCGTACCCGAACTTCGTCGCGTACACCACCTTGTCGCGCCGGTCCGAGAAGGCGGCGGCCAGCTGCTCCTCGCTGCGGCCGTTGCCGTAGGTATCGGCGGCGTCGAACGTCGTGACGCCGAGCTCGTATGCTTCGCGCATCAGCGCGACCGCCTCGACGTCCGACTTCTCGCCCCACCAGCCGGTCGAGGTGGTCCACAGGCCGAAGCCGACCTCACTCACGGTCACGTCGGATTGGGGCAGCGTACGGTACTTCATCGACTCTCCTCGGCGGGACCGCTTCGGCGCCCCGGAGCGGCGCGCCTCGCCCGCCGAGGGGCCTCAGCGCGCGCCGTTCGACAGGTGGCGGGAGAGGCCGAAGTAGAGCGCGGCAAAGCCGAAGTCCGTCGCCGCGAAACCGCCCCACGTCGGCGAGTGCTCCCGCACCGCCGCGACGGTCATGAGCACGCCCGCGCACAGGAAGCCGATCGGAATGACGCGCACGATGAGGCCTCGCCTCATGAACAGAGTAAGTCCTTCACCAGAGCGAGCGCCGCTGCGATGATCGCGAAGACGCACGCGATGAGCCCGAGAACGGCTGCCACCGGCACCGCGCCGAAGATCGCGGCGATACCCCCGGCGGTGGCGATCATCGCCGAGATCAGCGCGGCCATGTCGGCCGCGACCTGCATGCAGTAGCAGCACACTTTGATCGCGACGCGCTCGCCGTTCCAGATCGGGTTTTCGACGTCGCTCCCGACCGTCGGGGCGTAGGCCAACAGGCCGGGGTGCCGGTGAATCCCCCGCGCGGCCGTCAGCGTCGCGGGAAGCGCAAACGTCGTGGTGGCGGGCGCGCTCCCGGCGGCCGTCGCCGTGCACGAGAAGTTCACCCCGTCGGCGGTGTCGACGTTCACCGTCCACGCCGTCCCGTTGACGTCGATGAACGCGTTCGTCACGCTGGTCGACGAGCTCGCGGCGATCGTGAGCGTGTGGACGAACCCGTTGGTGTCGGTGAACTGAACCGTGCCGTTCGAGGGCAGCGTGCCGGGTCGCGTGAAACCGGTCGAGTAGGTTCGACCCGTCGCCATGGACGTGAGGGCGTAGCTGTACGTCGCCGCGTTCGCGCTCGAGACCGCGATGTCGGTCGTGTTGTTGAAGACCGGGGAACCGCCCGACGTCGCGCTCCCCAGCATCTGTGAGATGTCGTTGTACGCCACCTGGCTCGTGCCGCCGGTCGACGGCGCGAGCGTGTAGTTGTACTTATATCCTCCGCCGTTGGTCGTACACGACTCGCAGAGGACGGCCGGCTGGCGCTTCGCCCCGGCCAAATGCGAGAGGGTCGTCACCCCGGCCGCCCCGGCGCATCCGGCCAAGGCAAAGGGGACTGCGACACCGACAAAGCCACGGCGCGATATCCGAGAATGTTGCATCGAGACACCTTCACTCGAAAGACGTCCCACCCAGTATGCTGTGCCGGAAACCGTAGCAGAGGGTTCCGATCGTGTCAAGAGATGACTTCCGCGCGTCCTTCGATCGCGTGGCGGATTGGATCGACGCCTACCTGCGCGAGACGCGCCGCTATCCGGTGCTCTCGCGGGCGCAGCCCGGCGATCTGGTGCGCGCGCTGCCCGACCACGCGCCCGCGGAGGGCGAGTCGTTCGAGGCGATCTTCGCCGACTTCGAGCGGCTGATCGTCCCCGGCATCACGCACTGGAACCATCCCCGGTTCTTCGCCTACTTCGCCATCAGCGCGGCGCCGATCACGGTGCTGGCCGAGGCGCTGGCGGCGGCGCTCGACGTCAACGCGATGCTATGGCGCACCTCGCCGGCCGCGACCGAGCTGGAAGACGTCACGCTGGCATGGCTGCGCCGGATGCTGGGCCTGCCGGACGGCTTTCACGGCATCATCTACGACACGGCCTCGATCGGCGGGTTCACCGCGCTGGCCGCGGCGCGCGAGTCGCTCGACCTCGACATCCGTACGCGGGGGATGGCCGGGCGCGACGACCTCCCGCCGCTGCGCGTCTACCTCACCGAGCACACGCACTCGCACGTCGAGAAGGGCGCGATCGCGCTGGGCGTCGGGCGCGAGAACGTGGTGAAGATCCCGGTCGACGAGCGCTTCGCGATGCGGCCCGAATCGCTCGCGCAGGCGCTCGACGACGACCTCGCGCGCGGGCTGCGGCCGATGTGCGTCGCCGCGACGGTCGGCACCACCTCGACCACCTCGACCGATCCGATCGCCGCGATCCGCGCGGTGACGCGCGAGCGCGGTGTCTGGCTGCACGTCGACGCGGCCTACGGCGGTCCGGCCGCGATCCTGCCCGAGTTTCGCTGGCTGCTCGATCCGGCGCACGAGGCCGACTCGATCGTCGTCAACCCCCACAAGTGGCTGTTCGTCCCGGTCGACCTGAGCGTGCTCTACGTGCGCGACCCCGAGCTGCTGCGCCGTACGTTCAGCTTGGCCTCCGACGTGCTGGTGACGTTCGAATCGGACGTCCACAACTACATGGACTACGGACTGCAGCTGGGGCGGCGCTTTCGTGCCCTCAAGCTGTGGTTCGCGCTGCGTGGCTACGGCGTGCACGGGATGCAGGCCAAGCTGCGCGGTCACATCGCGCTGGCGCAGGAGCTGGCCGGCTGGGTCGACGCGGAGCCGGATTGGGAGGTCGTCGCGCCGCACCCGCTCTCGGTCGTGTGCTTCCGCCACGCGCCGGCCGGGATCGCCGACGGCGAGCCGCTCGACGCCCACAATCAAGCGATTCTCGATGCGGTCAACGCGACCGGCGAGGCGTTCTTGAGCTCGACCCGGCTGCGCGGCGGGCTCGTGCTGCGGGTCGCGATCGGCAACGAGCGCACCACCCGCGAGGACGTCGCGCTGGCATGGCAGTTGCTGCGCGACGCGGCGGCCTCGGCCGGCTAGACGCCTCGCGGCGCGAGGCGCCGCTCGTACCAGAACAGCGCCGCCAGCGGCAGCAGCGGCAGACCGAACAGCGCCACGTGCAGCGCGTGCGCACGCGCCGCGCCGGCGGTCTCGCGGGCCGCGAGACCGCACCAGTGTGCCCCGGTCTCGAGGGCCGGCCCCAGGCCGTGGCGCACGGTGAGGTAGAGCACGCCCGCGACCAGCAGCGCGGTCGCGACCCGCACGCCGGGCGGCATCAGGACGCGAGCGCCAGCTGCACGTCGTGCGAGGCGAGCAGCTCGCGCGTCACGTCGCCGACGTTCTCGCGCAGCTCGGCGTTGCGCTCGACGACCTCGTCGGCGCCGCTGAGCACCGCCGCCGCCGTCTCGCCGACCCGCGCGCTCGCCTCGCGGACGCGAGCGATCGCACCGCGGACGACCTCCGTCCCTTCGGCGACGCCGCGCACGGTCTCGGCGATCGTGCGAGTCGCGGCGGACTGCTGATCGACGGCGGCGGCGACATCGGAGGCGGCCGAGGTCAGGTCGCCCACCGAACCCCGGATCTCCTCGAGCGAGGACGCGACGTCGCCCGACGCGCGCCGCATCGAGCCGACCACGTCGGCGATCTCGGAGGTCGCGCTCGAGGTCGCCTCGGCGAGCTTGCGGACCTCCTCGGCGACGACGGCGAAGCCGCGCCCGCTCTCGCCGGCACGAGCCGCTTCGATCGCGGCGTTGAGCGCCAACAGGCGCGTCTGATCGGCGACGTTCTCGATCAAGGTCGTCACGGCGTCGATCTGTTCGGTCGCGTCGCGCAGCGAGCGCGCGACCTCGCCGCCGCGCTGGCTCTCGCGACTGGCACGCTGGGCGACGGTCAGCGCCCGCTGCATGCGGTCGCGAATCTCGCTGCTGGCGTGCGAGAGCTGGTCGGTGGCACCGGCGACCTCGCCGATCATGAGCCCCGAGCGCTCGGTGATCGTGGCCACCTGCGCGACCTCGTCGCGCGTCTGCTCGGCGAGCCGTTCGGCATCGCGCGCCGAGGCCAGCATCGCCTGCGAGGCGCGCGTGACGTCCTCGACGACGGTGCGCACGCTGCGCTCGATGCGGTCGACCACGTCGCGCACGATTTTCGTGCGGGTCCCGGCGGCGGTGCGCTCGGCCGCGAGGCGGCGCGCTTCCTCGCGCGAGGTCGCTTCGGCGGCGAGCTGCGCGTCGTCGAGCGCGCGCTGGGCGTCGGTCAGCGCGAGCGTCTTCAGGTCGGCCTCGCCCGCGAGCGCGTCGCGCAGACGCCGACTCTCGGCCAGCGCCGCGTTCGCGCGCGCGTTCTCCTGATCGGCGGCGATGAACAGCGCGCGGATGCGCACCGTCATCCAGATGAGGATACCGCACTCGACGACCACGATGACGGCGTGGAGCAGCACGCGCGGCAAACCCCCGAAGCCGCTCTGATCGGGGAACACGGAAAGGGGTGCGACGAAGTCGAGGATCAGGTGATGCAGCGCGGTCAACGTCGCCGCGAGCGCGATCGGGCGCCAATCGACGTACGCGACCAGCATCGCGAAGACCGCGAAGAAGTACATGTGGAAGTCGATTTGCAGATCCCCCGCGCCGGCGTGGACGAACAGCATGGGCATCCCGACCAGCGCCCAGGCGACGGTCAACCGCCCGGCTAGGCCGTTCGGAGAAAGGCGAACGCCGAGCGTTCCGATCAGCGCCAGCGCGGCGGCGAGCGCGGTCGGCGGCGCGACCGGGTGCGCGTTGAAGGCCGCGATCGCCGCGACGACCGGGACGTGCAGCCACAGCAACACGACGAAAACCTGCGACGCACGGCGGCGCAGGGCCATCAAGGCCTGGGGTTCAGTCGGAGACATCCGTTCCTCACGAGGCAGGGCGAGCGAATTCCGCGCCACCACCCCGTGCGCTGGACTACATCGACCCTAACGGGTCAGGCAGCCGTTCGGATGCCGTTTCGTCAGCGAACGGCCGCTTTTTGACCCGCGCTTTACCTTTTCAGAACGTGCGCAAGTATTCTTCGCGCTCCCACGGGTGCACCGCACGGCGGTACCGCTCGTACTCGGCCAGCTTCGCGTCGCGGAAGGCATGGTAGATGTGATCGCCGAGCGCGCCCCGTACGACCAGGTCGGCGTCGAGCGCGGCGATGGCCTGGCGCAGCGACTTCGGCAGCTGCGTGATCCCGTGATCGGCGCGAAAGCGGTCCGACAGATCGTAGGTCGAGCCGGTGAACGGGTCGCCGGGCAGGCTGCGCGAGCGGATGCCGTCGGCCAGCGATTCGACCAACACGGCCAGCGCGAGATACGGATTGCAGGACGCGTCGGGGCTGCGTACTTCGATCAGCGGCGGTTCGTCACCGAAGGCCGGCGGCACGCGCACGAGCGCGTTCGCGCTGCGCTGCGACCAGACCGTATAGACGGGCGCGTCCCAGGCCGCGACGAGCCGCTTGTACGAGTTGACGGTCGGATTGCAGATCGCGGTGAAGCCCGGCGCGTGCTCGAGCAGGCCCGCGATGGCGTGCAGACGGGCGACGTCGTCGACGTCGCCCGTCGCGAAATAGACGTGCAGCCCGCTGCCGGCCGAGCTCTCGAGCGGCTTGGGCATGAAGGTGGCGTGCAGCCCGAACTGCTGCGCGATGCGCCGCGCGACGTTGCGCACCGTGACGAGGCGGTCGGCGATCGACAGGACGCCGGCGGCGGCGAGGTCGAGCTCGTGCTGACCCGCGCCGTGCTCGTGATGCGCGCTCGAGATCGGGATGCCCATCGCTTCGAGCGCGACGCTCATCGCCAAACGCGCTTCTTGGCCGCGGTCGCTGGCGGAGAAGTCGAAGTACGAACCGACGTCGGTCGTGCGCGTCGTCGGCGTCCCGTCCGGTTCTTGCTGGAACAGGTAGAACTCGACCTCGAGCGCGGTCTGCAGCTTCTGAACGACGTCGCCCGCGTCTTCGAGCACGCGCTTGAGCGTCGTGCGCGGGCAGCCCTCGAAGGGCGTGCCGTCCGGCATCTGGATGTCGCACAGGATGCGCGCTTCGGCTTGGCCGTCCTCGCTCCACGGCAGGATCGTGAAGGTCGCGGCATCGGGCCGCAAGACCATGTCGATCTCTTCGCCGCGTACGAACCCGTCGATCGAGCCGCCGTCGAAGGTGACCTTGCCGTCGAAGGCGTGCTCCAGCTCGGAGACCGGGATCGAAACGCTCTTCTGGATGCCGAGGATGTCGACGAAGGCCAGGCGCACCCAACGCACGCCGCGTTCCTTGGCGGTCGCGAGGACGGAGCGGCGAGCGGCGTTCGCGTCTTTCACGGTCGTGAGCATCAGCCGTCCAGCGCGTCGACGGCGAGCGCCGCGCGCACCGTGAGCTGGTCGTGCGGCGAGTCGAGGTCGAGTCGGCCGATCTCACCGATCTGGCGCAGGCGATAGAAGACGGTGTGTCGGTGCACGTTGAGTCGCGCGGCGGCCTCCTTGATGTTTTGGCCGACGTCGAAGAAGAGCTTGAGCGTCTTCACGAGCTCGGTCTGGTGCTTGTCGTCGTAGGCGCGCAGCGGCTCGAGGATGCGCGTCGAGAACGCGCGCCAGTCTTCGCGAGTCGCGCCGTTGCGATGCAGGAGCGGGTACACGCCCAGGTCGTCGTACGGCATGACCCGGCCGCCGCCGAACATCCGCCGCGCGATCGTCATCGCTTCGCGCGCCTCGTCGACGCTGCGTGCGACCTGTACCATCTCGGCGTGGCGGCCGACGCCGCCGACGATCTTGACCTCGATGCCGGCGCGCGCGATGCCGCGCGGGATCAGCGTCGCCGCCGTGCGCGCGTTGGAGGCGTCGATCTCGAGCGGCGCCGGGACGAGGAAGAAGAAGCCGGGGCCGCGCTCGATGACGACCACTTCGCCGGTCCGGGTGCCCAGGACGTCCAGGCACACCCGCCGCAGCTCGGCGTTCTTCTGCGCCGCGACCGACTCGTCGAGCCCCTCGCCTTCGACCGCCACGGCGACGTAGCCGGGCGCCAGCGCGATGCCGCGCGCCTGCGCGTCCTCGCGCGCTTCGAGCGGGTCCTCGTAGGCCCGCGCCAAGAGCCGATCCCAGAAGCCGCGGCGCCGCCCCCGTCCGCCGGCCGACTCGCGCGCCAGCTCGACGGCGATCTGGGCGGCGGTCAGGCGGATCATCCCCGGCGCGTCCTCGGTTTCGCGCGGGCCGGCCGGGAAGACGCTCAGCCAGCCGAGCCGCGCTTCGCCGGCGCGGATCGGATAGGCGCGGGCGCGGGCGTCGGCCGGCGCCGTCAGAGCGACCGGCTCGGTGCCGTCGACGTCTTTGGGAACCAGGTCGCGCACGGAGGTCGGGATGGCCCGATTGGCGGTCCCGGCTACGGCGAGATGGCGCCATTGGGCATCCTCGACCAGCACGGCGGCCTCGACCGTCGTCGCGAGGTGCGCCGCGAGCGCCTGCGCTCCGCCGCCGCCGGCTGCGATCCGGGCGAGCGACTCGGCGTAGGCCAAGAGCGGTTCGGTGCGGTCCCGACGCGGGGACCGCGGGGCGATGGCCTTGTCGTCCACGAGTCGTGGGCTCTTAGAGCAAACCGCTTGCGCTCCTTTGGACGTGTGTCGAGAGGAGACACGCAGGGCGCTTTGTGACGCCGGCACGAAGTGCGTCCCATGGAGACGTTCGCGTGAGCTTGTTGACGTTCCACTTGTGGGTCGGCGCGGTGGTGGCCCTGGCCGCGATCGCCGGGATCTGGCGCACCTCCGACCGGCGCATCGCGCTCTACATCGTCACGCTGCAGGTCCTGATCGGGATCGTGCTGGTCGTGCAAGGGCTGCGCGCTCCCTCGCTGCACTACGCGCTGGCGATCCTCGGCTTCATCGGCTACATGGTCGCCAACGCGATGGCCCGCCGCGCCGCCGGCCGCCCCATCGTCCTCGCGACCGCGATCCTCTCGTCGGTGCTGCTGCTGGTCGCGTTCGCGGTCGGCCACAGCGCCGTGCAGCACGCGTGGGTTCGCTGACGCGAACCCGTCGCGGTCCTCGCTTCGCTGCGGTCCGCCGTTAGCCGGACGGGCTCGACGGGCTGAGGATGGTCTGGACGGTGGAGACGACGGTCAGCGCGCCGACGACGGCGACCGTCGCCCACGCGATCGCGTTGAAGGCCCAGTTGTTGACGTAGGTCCCCATCAGCCGGGGCCGGTTGATCAACAGCAGCATCAGCACCAGCACGATCGGCAGCAACGCGCCGTTGAGCACCTGTGAGTAGAAGATGATCGCGTTCTGCAGCACGTCGGGCGCGACCAGCACGATGGCGGCGCCGATGACGATCAGGCTGGCGTAGAGCGAGTAGAAGATCGGCGCCTGGCTGAACGAGTTCTCGACCCCCGACTCGAAGCCGAACGCTTCGCAGACGTAGTACGCCGTCGAGAGCGGCAAGATCGAAGCGGTGAAGATCGCCGCGTTGAGCAGCCCCAACGCGAACAGCAGCGAGGCGTACTTGCCGGCCAGCGGCTGCAGCGCGGTCGCGACGTCGCCGGCCGTGTTGACCGAGAGCGCGGCCTGATGCGGTCCCAGATGCAGGTTGTGGACGAAGATCGTCGCTCCGGTCGCGACGATGATGAAGTAGGCGATGACGTCGGTCACGATCGCGCCGGTGATGACGTCGACCCGCGAGTACGGGTACTCCTTGATCCGCACGCCCTTCTCGACCACCGCCGACTGGATGTAGAACTGCATCCAGGGCGAGATGGTCGTGCCGATCACGCCGATCGCGGTCAGCACGTAGGCTTGCGTGGGCTTGAAGTGCGGGACGAAGGTCTGGTGCAAGATCTCGCCCCACGGCGGATGGACGAGGAAACCGCTGACGACGTAGGCCAGGTAGACGAAACAGAAGGCGAAGAAGATCTTCTCGACCACCCGGTAGTTGCCGCGGGTGACGAGCGTGAAGACCAAGATCGCCGCCAGCGGAACCAGCACGAACTTGGTCAAGAACGGCAGGTACTGCTGGAAGACCGGCGAGGCGTAGGCGATGCCGGCGAACTCGGCGGCGGTGTTGCCCAGGTCGCCGAAGACGAACAGCAGCAGCACGATCGCCGTCACCTTCACGCCGAAGTTCTCGCGGATCAGATCGGCCAGCCCTTTGCCGGTCACGGCGCCCATCCGCGCGCACATCTCCTGCGTCACGATCAGTGCGATGGTGACCGGGATCAGCAGCCACAGCATCGAGTAACCGAACTGCGCGCCGGCGATCGAGTAGGTCTGGATGCCGCCGACGTCGTTGTCGGCGTTGGCCGTGATGATGCCCGGGCCGATGATCGAGAAGAACATCAGCAGCGAGCGCCACAGGGACGGGCGCTTCACTACTCAGCCGGCCTTTTGCGCGGGACGGTGATGACGGGTGAACCGTGGCAGCTTGCGTTTGAGGCGTTCGGGGATGATCGCGTCGATCGCGTCGTCGACGGTGACGATCCCCAGCAGCTTGCCATCGGTGGAAACGACCGGCACCGCCAGGAGGTCGTAGCGCGCGATGGTGCTGGCGACGTCCTCGGCCGGCGTGTCGGTCGAGACGCTCACCAGGTCGGCTTCCATGACGGCGTGGATCGGATCGTCGGGCTTGGAGAGCAGCAGCGTGCGCAAGCTGAGCGCGCCCAGCAGCGTGCGCGCCTGATCGGTCACGTACAGGTAGTAGACGAACTCGGTCTCGGGACCGATCTCGCGGATCTTCGCGATCGTCGCGTCGACCGTGCGGTGCGGATAGATCCACACGTAGTCGGTCGTCATCAGCCCGCCGGCGGTGTCTTCGGCGAACTTGGCCAGCTCGCGCAGCTCCTCGGCCGTCTCCGGCTCCATCTCGGCGAGCAGCGCGTTCTGCTTGTCCTCCGGGAGCTCGCCGAGCAAGTCGGCGGCGTCGTCGGAGTCCATCTCCTCGATGATGTCGGCGGCGCGCTCGGTCCCCAAGTCGTCGATGACCGCGCGCTGCACGTCGGGGTCGAGGTGCTCGAGCGCGTCGGCCGCGTGCTCGTCGTCGAGCGAGCCGACGACGCGCGCGGCGTCGCGGGCGGAGAGCTCGCTGATGATCTCGGCCAGGTCGGCGGGCTGGATGCGGCCCAGCCGGCTCTGGCTGACCGAGAGCCGCACCTGCTCGGGGTTGAGGTCGTGCAGCGGCGCCACGTTGTCCCACGCGATCAGCGAACGCGGGATGCGGTCCATCAGGCGCGCGGCGATGCGCTGGCCGCCCAAACGCCGCAGCAGGCCGGCCACGCCGATGTCGGCGGCGACGACGCGGATCGCGTCGGCGGTGCGCGCCAGCTCGAGGTCGTTGATGCGCACGACCTTGCGGCCGTCGACGTCGACGATCTGCTTGTCGAACAGGTCCTCGACCAGGTAGAGGGCCTGGTCGTCGGGCGGTGCGGGCTCGGTGGGCGCCGCGGTGAGGACGACGGTGCGGTCGGGCTCGATCGCGGCGACCGAGCCCACCGGCGCCAGGCGCATCCCGGCCCGGGTCTTGATCGCGATGGCGTCGACCTTGGGGAACGTGTCGTCGGGGTGCTGGACGACGAAATCCGCGACCCGGCCGACCTGCTGGCGGGTACCGTCCGGGCGCTCGACGACCGCGGGGCGACCGACCAGTTCGGAGACGAAGCCTTCCTGGAAGCGCGTCTGCGTCGTCGATGCCACGTCGTCTCCCCCTTACCATCAAAAAAGCCGCCGGGTCTCGCTCCCGTCGGCCGCCGCCTCTACCGTGTCCATCGTAACCCCGCCGTCAAGCCGAAGCGAGGGGCGTGAAGCCGCGGACCGCAGCGGCCGAAACCCTAGGAAGATGACCCCTTCGATCCGGCTCGTGACGGGACTGTCCCTGGCCGCGCTCCTGTGCGCCTGCTCGACCCCCAAGCCGTCCGCGACCAGCACCCCGACCCCGGCCGGCGGCTCGACGGCAGCCGCGGGCGCGACGCCCGGCGCGGCGGCGACCCCCGTCGGCGTGCCGCCGGCGGGCACGCCCCAACCGGCGGTCGGACCGCCGAACGCGCCCGTCCCGATCCCCGGCAAGAAGGGGGCGATCCCGCTCGACGCCACCCAGCAGGCCGACCTCGACAAGTTCCTGGCGGCCCACCCGGCCCTGCGGCCGCGGCTGCGCTACGCGCTGGCGCTCGGGGACGACAACCGCCGGCACCTGGTCGTCTACGACGGGGGCGGGCTGAGCGCCGACGGCAAGCGGGCCGGGGTTCACGGGTTCGTCGTCTTCAAGGTGCTCAACACCGACGACGGCTCGCACTACGATCCCGAGGGTGACGAGCTGATCGCGCCGATCGCGGCCCCGCCCGAGCGGCACATCACCGCCAACAACGTCTGAACGAGAAAGGCCACCCCGACGGGTGGCCTTTCTGGTTCTCGACGGCCCCCCGGCGCTCAGCGCGCGGTCGGCGTCGGTGACGGGGTCGGCGTCGCGACCGGGGTCGGACTGGGTGCCGGTGTCGGGCTGCCCGTCGGCGGCCCGACGGTGGTCAGCGCGGTGCCGAAGCGGTCGTCGACGACCAGGATCACCGCGGACGGGCTCTTGTCCGTGGCCGAGACCGTGGCCGTCAGGGAGCCGGTCTTCGAGCTGGCCAGCAAGTCGGGGAGGCCGAAGCCGTGCGCCGGCGGGGTACCGAACGTCACCCCGGCGCCGAGCATGAGCGCGGTCAGCGGGCGGCCCAAGCAGTCGTAGGCGTCGAGCGGGGCGCTTCCACCGGCGGACAGGCCGATCGGCGAGGAGGCCGCGGCCAGCTGGATCTCGTTGACCTGGTACGGGATCGCCAGCACGTCGGCCGGCCAGTTCCAGGTGAAGAAGACGATCCAGCCGCGGCCCGCGGTGGTCGTGAGCTCGGAGGTGACCGTGATCGACGCGCTGGTCGCCGTCCCCGAGAACGAGCCGCTCACGCCGGCCACGGACGGCCGGGTGACGGCGGTGAGGATGGGGGCCGCCTGCGTGCCGACGTAGGCCAGCGTGAACGTCGACGAGCCGAGCGGCTCGATCGCGCCGGCCGGATCGCCGAAGGTGGCCTGCGGATAGTCGGTCGGGTCGCTGCAGAAGTTCAGCTCGGGCACCGACGCGGTGACCGGGCTCGAGCCGCGGCGCTGGACGCCGGTGAACTGCCAGTTGGCGCAGTCGTTCGAGACGGCGCCGTTCCCGCACGACTGGATCGGCGGCAACTGCAGCTCGCTCCAGCCGCCGTCGTCATAGGACGAACTGGTCCCGCTGCTCTGCGTGTGCCGGGTCGACGTGTTCAGCTTCGCCAGGATGTGGCGCGCGGCCGACGACTCGCCGGGACTGCTCGGCCCCGTTTGGTTCGCCGTTCCCGGCGAGGGGGCGATCCCGCCTCCGCCGGCACAACCGGCGAGCAGCAGCAGCGCGAGCGGCAACGCGAACTTCCTAGCATCCATGAGCTATCGTCTCCCTCCAAGGCGGCTGGAGGAAGATTGCCGGGTGACGCCCGACACACCGGCTGGGCGCCGTAAAGTTTCGGTAAAATCCGTACGCTAGACGACGATTGCGTCGGAGACGAGGGTGGCGAAGCTCTGCGCCATCGTTTCCACACCGGCGATGATCCGCTGCTGGATTTGAACCTGGATTTGATCCTTGGTGAACGCCGTCGTCGCTTGCGCGACGTTGAGGTCTCGGATCGCACTCTCCGAGGCCTGATAGTTGACGGACGCCGTGTTGGCGTTGACCGCCGCTTCTTGCAACGAGACGTTCTGCGCACCGACGCGCGCCCGAATGTTGCCGAGATATTGAATGCCGTAGTCGATGCGATATTCCGCCGCGGTATTCATCGTGTCCGAACCCACCACGATGTTGCCGACGCCGAGGTTGTTCGCGGTGACCGCCGGGATGTCGACGGCGATGGTCGATCCTTCGGCGGAGCCGTCGTTGACGTAGAGGTTGCTGCCGGGCGCTTTCGTTTGCGGCGCGAGGCTGACGACGGTCGCACTCTGACCCACGTCGGCGGCGCTCAGATTGTTGAAGGCAAACTGCAGGACTTCTTGTCCGTTTTCGTCCGTCTGCGTATATGGCCCGGGGATCGGTCCGAACGCGGGATCGATGAGCACGTTCGTACCTGCTTGAACCAAGAAGTTCGTGACTTGCGCCGGCCCGAATCCCGGCGACGCGCTCTCCAAGTCGACCGTCACAGAAAGCATATCCGTCGTTGGATCGTACGAGTTCACAGTGAACGTCTGCTCGATCTCTTCGCTCGTGTCGGTCGAGTTCGTGACGTTGGTCTGCGTCGGGTCGTAGAGCGTCTGTCCCGACGCCAGCGTCGGATTCGACGAGAACAGCAGCTGGTTGGGCAACGGGAAATCACTCGACGCACTCCCGTCGAGTAGATTACGGCCGTTATACGTCGTGTTCTCGGAGATCTTGTTGATCTCGAGCGTGAGCTGGGTCAGCTCAACCTGAATGTCCGCTTGATCCTGCGTGCTCTCCAGATCGCTGTTGGCCTGCACCACCAAAGACCGCATGCGCTGGAGAATGTCAGAGATCGTCGCCATCGCGCCGTCGGCGATGGTGAGCGCGTTGTTGGCGTCCTGCACTTCCTGAACGCCTTGATCGAGACCCATCACCTTGGTCGCAAGCGAAGTCGCGATCGCGAGTCCGCTCGGATCGTCTGCGGCCGTATTGATACGCAGGCCGGAAGAGAGACGCTGTACTTGCGTCGACAGGTCCGACTGCGTTTGGGCGTTCGCGTTGAGTGCGTAGTTCGCGAACCCCAAGACGTCCATGGTGATGGTGGCTCTTCCCTCCGTGGAAGCTGCCCGTCCGTGGGCTGGGGTACAGGTACCCCTTCCCACCCTATCGGCACCTGCCGAGCCCCAACTTTACCCCTCCATCCACAGATTCGGTGGTGGCCGGGCGGCCGGGAGCCGATGAATCGGGTGTGCATCTCCGTCTGCGGCGCCTGCTGGCCGGGACGGGTGTCGCATGCCTGGTTGCCTCGGCCGTCTGCTTCGCGTCGGAGGGGGCGCTGCTCGCGGCGCCGTTCCTGGCCGTCAACCTGCACCTCCCCGCGAGCCTGCTGGCCGTGGTCGAGCCCTCGCCCGGCCCGAGCCCCACGCCCGCTCCCTCGCCCTCACCGTCCCCTTCGGTCGCGCCGCATCCGGTGCGTCACTCGTTCCTGGGCGAGGGGCCGATCGTGTTCTCGGGCTCCGGCACCTACCAGCTGGGGGTCAACAAGCAGACGCGCGACGGGTTGGACCTGGGCTACGACAGCTACTCGACGGCCCTCACCCTCACGGCGGACCGGCGCACCGCGCAGACGTCGCTCGAGATCAGCGACTCGCTGGGCGTCGGGGGCGGCGCCTTCAACTCCGGCTCGTTCATCGTCGCGTACCGCACCCCGACCTACACCCTGAGCTACGGCCAGCTGGCGGGTCCGGCCGACACCCAGCTCGAGATCGGCGGCTTCGCGCGGGGCATCTCGCTGACGCTGCCGCTGCGCAACGGCGACCTGACCTACATGAGCGCGATCGCGACCGACTCCGAGGAGGAGACCTACCGGATCTACGGCCTGCGCCGCGACTGGAACGCGCTGGGCGGCTACTTCGCTCTCTCGGGTTACTATGGAACGGGACAGCAAGGCGGACGGGAATCGATCGGCGACTTCTCGTTCCAAAAATACGGCCCCGTCCTCTCGACCCAAACCGAGCTGGCCATCGGCCAGACCGACGACGTCCTCGACCAGCCGAACGGCATTCGGGTGGCGGGCGGCTTTCAGGCCGACATACAAGGGAAGGGCGCGAGCGAAACCTTCGGCATCCGGTACGACCCAGCCGGCTTCAACACGCTGACCGGGGTGCTCGATGGCGGGATGTCGGTCGACCTGGCGCTGCGGCGACAGGGCGGCTTCGGCAACTTCAGCCTCGACTACACCCACCTCGACGACCGCAACGTCGACACCCTTTCACACGACGACGACGTGACGCTGACCGGCGGCAAATCGTGGGGCCACTTCGGGCTCGAGTACGTCGGCAGCTTTCAGGACGAGCGCGAGCCGGGCTCGATCACCCTCAATCGCAGCGCCGGCCTGACCGCAACCGAGCAGATCAAGAAGATCTCGATCTACGCCACCGTCCAAAAGGCGTCGACCAGCGCCACCGACGGCAACGCAGCGACCAGCCAGTACGCGCTCGGGATCAGCCGCAACATCCTCGGCGGCGCGGCCTCTTACCAGTTCACCCGCAGCCTGGAGAACGGCGGCGGCCTGAGCAACGGCACCTCGGTCGACCAGACGGTCGACTACGCCCGGCCGTTCGGCAAGAAGGCCGACATCCAGGTCAGCGAAGGCTTCGAGGACGAGCGCAACAACCTGATCCCAGCCCGCATCGTCGAGACGGCGGTCAGCGTCGTGCGGCGACTCTCCTCGGTCGTCAGCATTCAGGCCAGCGCCGACGTCTTCCACCAGACCGGGCCGGGCGGCGGTTCGGGGACCGGCTTCAGCCTCTCGCTGGTCGGCCCATTCGGCTTCAACCAGCCGCAGTCGGTACAGGGGAAGGCCAACCCGCATCTGCCGGCGGTCATCCGCGGGACGGTCACGATGTCGAGCTCGGCGAGCCCGTTCTCGTACAACGTCGCCGCGCCGCGCGGGCTCAACAACGCCATGGTCGTACTTGACGACGGCATTACCGAGCGAACCGACTCCGCCGGCAACTTCGAGTTCCGTTTCGTCCCGCAAGGGACGCACGTGGTGCGGATCGACCCGGCGACCATATCGCCGGGGTTGGTGCTCGACCGCGAGTTCCAGACCGTCAACGTCCTGGGCGGCCAGACCACGACCCTGGCCTTCAACGTGGGCAACTTCGGCGCGGTCTCCGGACAGGTCTACGCGCGGGGGCCGAACGGCACCAAGATCCCGATCCCCAAGGTCGGGATCGCGGTCGACGGCGTCCAGGCGACGGTCACCACGCCCCAAGGGTTCTATCAGGTCGGCCGGCTGAATCCGGGCGCGCACACGATCGAGGTCGTGACCGCGACCGTCCCCTCGACGATCGCCTTCGTCGACGATACCAAGAAGACGATCACGGTCGCCGCCGGGTCGCAGGTACCGCTCGACTTCGCCGGATCGGCGCTCGGGTCGATCGCCGGCTTCGTCTATACGGCGGGCGAGGGTGGGTTCGGCAATCAAGTCGGGGCGAACAACGTGTACGTCGTGGCGGAGCCCGGCGAGCACGCCGGCATCACCAACGACGACGGGTCGTTCCTGCTCGACAACCTCCCGCCGGGCAGCTACACGCTGAGCATCGACCAGGATACGATCCCAGACGGCCTCGGGGTGGTCTCGGGCCCGGACGGCCCGATCGATCTGGCCGGCGGCGCGAACGTCTCCGGCGTCGTGTTCCGCTTGGGCGGGGTGGCGAAGAACGTCGTCTTCACCTTCAACCAAGGCAAGGAGCAGGCGATCCAGGTCGAGACGGAACCGGCCGTGGTCCCGCCCGGCGCCCTGGTGCACGTCGTCGCCCACACCAACGCCAAGGACGTCACGCTCACGGTCCAGAGCGACGTCTTCGGTAACTTCCCGTTGCACCTGGACAAGAAGTCCGGCGCGTGGGTCGGCGACGTGATCGCGCCGACGCTCACCCGCGGCGACTACTCGTTGACGGTCGCGGCGCAGCGGAAGGACGTCCGGGAGAACACCGTGCTGGTCCAGGTGGACCCGGGCCTGTCGCTCTTCACGATCCGCGTCTTCCCGGCCAAACCGCTGCCGGGCCACCAGATCAAGGTCTCGATCAAGACCTACGCCCCGGTCGCGGCCGGCGACGTCATCGAGTTCCAGGACGGCTTCAAGCTGCCGCTCCCCAAACCGAACGGGCGGCTGTTCGTCTTCAGCATGCCGCTCTGGGAGAAGGGGCTGCCCTACTCGGCCACTATCCGAACCAAGCGAGGGCAAAATTACCCGATAAGTCTCCGTTAAAAAGGCCCTCTACCGCACCGTGGGGCTAACGACCGGCCCCCTGACGGTCGAAGACCGAGGTGAGGGGCGGAGATCGCCCCCCAATCTAGCGTCCCTCCACCTCGAAAGGATTCGAACGTGAAAAGAGCACTTGCTGCTCTGGTCATGCTGGGGATCGCGACCGTCACGGCGGCTCCTAGCATGGCAGCTACCACGGTCTACGGTTCCGCGCAGATCAAGTACACCGTCAACGCGACCGCCTCGGTCGCCATCGCGACGAACTACACGACGGCTGCCCCTTGGGGTCAGGCCGCCGGAGCTTCCACGATCTACTCGCAACCGGCGGGCAACTGCACGGCCGGTGCGGCCGAGACCGGCGCGACCCTGACCTTCGGGGCGATCACCCCGCCCACCAGCGGCTACACGAGCTGCTACTACAAGAACGCGCTGCTCCTCGGCGTGAGCTCGAACGACACCAGCGGGTTCAAGGTGTACGAGTACACCGACTCCGTCGCGACCGGTACGGCGATCTGCTCGTACCCGCTCAACGCGACGATGGCCGCCTCCCCGACCGTCTCGGGCGCGACCGCGGCCGTGACGTACGTGGCGTCTTGCCCCACCGTCAACTCGGTTGCCGGCGTGGCCCTGGTCGGTGAGGGTGGGTCGACGGCCGGCACCGGCTTCGGCGGCGCCAGCACGCCGGGCACCGGCACCTGGGATCAGACCGCGACCCCGACCGCCACCACGGCGGGCGCCGTCGGCTCGGTGTTCTTCTCAGCGGCAACGGCCAACGGCTCGTGGCTCTACGGCGGCCAGGACATCTCGTTCAACGTCAGCTCGGCGGCCGCGTCGTCGACCACGACGCAGACGAACGTGGTCACGCTCGCCGTCGTTCCGAACTGACGTCCGGAGCAAGAGACTGAAGCCGTCGCGGGTGGCGACCGAGAATCTAGAGTGATGCGCATCCCCTCGCGTTTGCTCCAAGTTATCGGTGCGACCGTCGTCCTCGGACTGGCGGCCGCAGCCCCCTCGGCGGCGGACCTCTCGGTTGACGTCTCTCCGGCCAAGTACGAGCTCCAGACGGAGCCCGGCAAGCAGGAGACGTTCCCGATCACGGTCCGCAACACGAGTCAGGCGCAGATTCATATCGTCGCTTCGCTCGTGGACTACACCGTCGGGCGCGATGGGCAGTACGCCTTCGCCGCCCCCGGCAAAGGGCAGTTCTCGCTCTCCAAGGACATCACCATCAATCCGCGCGAGTTCGACGTCGATCCGGGTTCGTTCACGCAAGTGCGATTCTCGGTCGACGTGCCGGCTGGCGCGAACGGTGAGTACAGCAATCTGGTCTTCTTCACGACGCGGCCCACTCGCCACGGCGGCGGGCTGTCGATCGCGGAGCGAATCGCCTCGAAGATCTACGTGATCATTCCGGATACGACGCACATCGGCGGGGAGATCGACGACGTGCGCATGCAGTCCGCCGCAGACGGCGCGCACTACCTGGTCAACTTCCACAACACCGGAAATGCTCACGTGTATCTGAGTGGCCGCGTCGAGATCAAACAAGGAAGCGCGATCGTCGACCGACTCACGTTGCCGTCCGGCTTGCTCGTCGAGCGCGGCGGAACGCGCGTCGTCGACATCCTCGGGAAGAAGCTCCCGCCTGGCTCGTACTCCGTCGTCGCCCTGGTGGACTACGGCGGGCCGAACCTGGTCGCTGGACAGACGAACGTCACCGTGCGCTAAGCGCACGGGACACACGCGGAACGGATTCCGGAGCATATGAAAGCATTGTCGCGGACGTTGGCGCTCGTCGCCTTCGTCGCCGTCACCGTCCTCGGTGCCGGTGGGATCGTCGCCCTCGCACAGTCCACGCAGTCGACCCTGCGCGGCGGCGGTGGGATGCGTGCCATAGCGACGCCGGCCGCGGCGCCTTCGGGCGGCCCGACCGCGCCGCCCTTGCCGCTCGGCGACATGCGCCGCAAGGGCCACACGAGCGTCTCCGGACAGACCGTTTTCGATCCGCTCGGCTGGCTCCAGCGTCTTCCGCAATTCCAGCGCAAGCAGATGCTGCACCGGCTGGGACCGCGCTACGCGGGCCAGCAGCCGGCCGGAATGCCCAAGCTCGGCCCGATGTTGCGCGCCAAGCAGGGGATCCGGCACAGCGCGTCCGCGACGGGCGCTTCGATCGTGCTCACCGGTACCGCCACCACGCAGGCGTACCTGGACGACCAGACCGTCGCGTACGGTGCGGACGTCTATTGGGAGTGCGAGAACCTCAAGGCGAACACGACCTACGAGTACATCGTGTTCTCGCCCGACGGTTTCGCGTACACCGTCGGCATCGACGAGTACTGGGCCGGCAACGCGAACTCGAACACGTTCACGACCGACGCGACCGGCCGCTGCGAGCACACCGCCGGCGGCGAGATGTATCCGTATTGGGCCGCAATCACGCTCACGACGCCGCTGGCCGCCACCAACGCGACCATCCTCAACGGCCCCGACACCAATGCGGCTGCTTCGGCCTATTCGGGGATCTGGGCGATCGCGGTCAAGAACACTGCGACCGGAAACTTCGAGGCCGTCGCCTACACGGTCGTCATCGGCACGCTGAACTTCTCGACCTACTCGAATGCCGGGATGACGACGGTGGCGAACGACTTCGCCTCCGGCTCGACGGCGTACGTTCAAGCGACGGGACTCAACCCGGCGCATTTCTACGACTTCGGCTTCATCAATACGTCCGGCAACGGCTTGCCGTGCGTGTACACGATCCCGTCCGGCACGCAGAACTACAACAACGCGGTGTGCTTCACGAACGGCGCGGCCGGCGTCTTGCCGACGAATCAGTCGTTCAGCGGGCAGTGGACGACGCCGGCGAGCGGCACGAACGCCGCCGGCACGTACTCGGTCGAGCTCTACGACGCGACGACGAACGACATGATCTCGCAGCAGCAAGTGTCGGTCAATCCGTCGACGCTGACCTGGAACACGCTGGTTCCCTACAGCTCGACCAGCGGCACCGGGACCAACCTCAACAACATCTTCGCCACCGACGGGCTGTTCAACGTCCAAGCCGGCATCGGTAACGTCACCACCGATCAGTCGGTCACCGGCCTGAACATCTCCGGCAGCGGCACGACCAGCGGTCACGTGTACTCGCTCACGCTGAGTAACGGCAACGGCGTCGTGCTCGCCTCGACCACGAGCGACACCGGCACGACGACGTTCCCGGAGAGCACGCCGGCCGGCCCGCAGTTCTTCAATCCGCCGCTGAGCTTCACGGCGACCGGCACGACGTTCACGGAGAACAACGTCGCCTTCCCGCTGAACACCGCGACGCTGACCTCGTTCGGTGCTTCGCAGACGCCGTTCGCGCCCAACGTCTACACCGCGCAGCTCTACGATTCGACGGCCGGCACCGTGGTGGGCTCCAAGTCGTTCCAGATCGTCTCGTACTCCGGTTCCTTCGAGTGGACGAGCCCGGCCGGCTCGTTCGTCAACGCGAACGCCGGGGGGCTGGCGACGAACGTCACCGCCACCCTCACCAACACGGGCGGCACGCTGTTCGGGACCTGGAACGCCGACGGCATCAAGCAGGTGACGATCGAGCGCGACAGCACCGCGAAGGTCACGATGGGTCTGCAAACCGGGGTGACGACCGCCACTGACTCGCAGGGCCAGACCTGGAACCTCACCACCTATACCGACGCCATCACCGGCGCGCCGGGCGTCAAAGCCGTCCCCGCCGTCGCGGGCGAGTCGCTCGCGCCCGGCTCGACGCTGCCGTTCCCGCTCACCGTGGGCGTCGCGACCGGCAACTGTACCGCCGCTTGCATCCTGCGCACGACGATCACGCCGCTGCACGGCATCGCCGAGAGCATCACCAGCGCGACGATGGCGAACACCGCGACCAACGGCCTCGAGGTCCTGGGCTTCAGCGTCGCCGCGAACCAGCCGTCGTACAGCTGGACGACCATCGGCGACTTCTCCGGTACGCAGCTCGGCACTCCGCGGTACACGCAAGCGATGTACGTGTCCGGTACCGACAACGCGCTCTCGACCGGGACGTATCCCATCACCGTCACCGTCAACAACACCGGCGGTTCGGCGGCGATCAACGCGCTCGAGTTCGTCATGCCGGCGACCTACTATCCGAGCACGAGCACGCCGAAGTTGACCTCCGTGGTCAACAACGGCAACTCGCAAGTCGCCAGCTGGACCGTGTACACCGAAGACGGCGGCAACGGCGCCACCGCGAACGCCAACCTCGGGTCGAACGCGTTCGCCTTCGATTCGGGCAGCAAGTCGATCGCGGTCGGCCAGACGGCGGTCTTCCAGTTCACGCTGCCGATCTCGTTGGCGTCGTTCCCCTTCCAGGTCGTGCCGGTGACGGCCAACTGGACGGGCACCTCGTTCACCGTCGGCCCGACCAGCACGCTGACCAACGCGATCGCGGGGACGACCAACGTCCTCTCCGACGAGATCGGCGTCTTCTCGCTGAACCCGGCCTTCATGACCGCGTCGATCACGCCGGCGGTCGTCGCCGCCTCGGCCGGCTCCTCGTTCACCTTCGCGTTCACCAACACGTCGACCGGTCTGGACCCGAACCCGGACTACGTCAGCCAGCTGCTGATCGAAGTGCCGAGCATGGGCGGCGTCTATCCGTCCTCGGTGTCGGTCACCTCGCCGAACCAGACCGGGGTGACCTGGCATGCCAACGCGACCTCGACGACCGGCACGTACCTGATCGACCTGTGCACGTCGAACACGATCCCGAGCGTGGCGAACCAAACCTACACCGCCTGCACCGCGACGCAGGACGCGAACTCGCTGCCGCCGGGCGACACGCTGGACGTGACCTTCACCTACGCAACGGCACCCGGCGTCGCCACGGCTTCCGTGCCGTGGATCGCCGTCGGCGCGAACGGCGGCGCGGTCGTCGGCTCGGTGACGACGCCCATCAACGAAGAGCCGACGTTGGCCGTTGCCAACACGACGGCTCAGACGAGCATCACCTACGCCGGTGGCTACACCGCGACGCCGGTCTATCCGCCGGTCGCGCCGATCACCGCCGTGCCGGCCAACAGCCAGCCGACGATCGGCGCCTGGGCGAACTACAACGACGGTAACGGATACGTCTTCCAGCTCTACAACAACGGCTCGACCCCGATCACGGACGTCAGCATCCAGATCCCCTCGTCGAACACCTCGGGGCAGATCTTCGACACGCAAGACTGGTCGGTGATCGCGTCGTCGATCTACACCTACGGCGCGGGCGCGGCGGGCGCGCAGTGCAGCGCCAACGGTTACAAGACGCTGACCGAGCCGGTGCGCGGCTCTCCGGGGACGCCGGGCATCATCACCCTGCACGGCTGCACGATCGCGGTCGGCCAGTCGCTCGACGTGTTCTTCTACGCGCTCTCGCCGTACGACATCGGCTCGACGTTCCTGTGGCCGGCATCGGTCGCCGACAACGGAACGCCGGCCAATCCGAACACCAACGCGAACACGCTGGCGGCCTACTCGCTGTCCAACACCGTGCGCGTCATCGATGAGGCCGAGCTGTCGATCCAGGTGCCGACGGGAGTGTCGCCGACCTTCACCTACAACCCCGCGCTGTTCGGACCCAGCGACGCGCCAACCGTCAGTTGCCCGAACTGCACGTTCACCAGCGGCACGGTTCCGATCATCAACCTGAACTCGATCACCGGAACCTTCGACGCGACCGACACGCTGGCGGCCTCGGTCTACTCCGACTCGACCGCCGGCTGGACGCTCTACGTCGCGGCCGACCAGAATCCGCAGATCTCCTCGGGCGGCGGCCCCGCGCTCAACACCTGGATCGACAAGACGGCTTCGTCGCATCCGGGCACCGGTACGTTCACGCCGAACGCGGCAGCCGATACTTCCCCGGGTGTGGTGGTTCCCACGACTGGTACGCAGCAGCTCTCGACCTTCACGGGCGCCGCGCTGCACACGCCGGTCGACAACATCATGAGCTTCCAGCTCAACGTCGGGGCGACGGTGTTGTCGGCGACGCAGACCAATACGATCACCCTCACCTACACCCTCATCGCCAACTGACGGAGAGAATACGTTGATTCGTCGATTGGCCGCCGCGGCCGCCGCCCTCGCCCTCGCCGGAACACCACTCCTCGCTCGCGCCGCAACCGTCGGCTCCGCGCAGCTGGACTACAAGGTGTTGCCGTACGTCCACGCCTCGGTCACCCCGAACTACGCGTCCGGCTTCGGCGTCGCCGGTATCTCGACCAACGGGTTGGGCAGCGGAACGACGCCGGCAAACGGCTCGACCGCGGTCCTCGACGGCGGCCAAGTCGACTTCGGCAACGTCGTGGTCGGCTACAACTACCTCTACAAGTACGCAGCGCAAGTCAACGTGAACACCAACGATCCGTCCGGCTTCATCGTCTATGCGGAAGGCGCCACGGACCTGTTTACGCCGTCCGCGTCGACTTCGCCGCTGTTCCAAACGCTGTTCTGGCTGCCGTCGTCGAGCGGCAACACGGCGTTCAGCTCCGCCACGTCGTTCAACAAGACGGCCGGTACGCCGATCGGCGTCAACGGCGTGAACGGAATCACGTACGGCGGGGCGCCCTCGAGCGCATCGGTGGTCTGGACGAGCGGCGCGTCAGGGTCGCTCTCGCAAGGCTTCGACTACGAGCTGCGGCCCAACGGGTCGATGGCGATCAGTCAGTTCAACGTCTACATCGTCTACACGGTGATCGGAAATTGAGACACACACGCAACCTCGCGCTGCTCGCGCTCGTCGTGCTCGCCGCGCTGGCCGCGTTCTCTCAGGCCGACGCCGTGCAGGCGACCAAGACCTCCAAGATCGTCGAGTTCGAATTCGTCATAACGCCGAGCCCGGCGCCGAGCGTGGGCGCGTTGCCCGCGCCGCAGGTAAAGGCGGCGGCGGCGATCGCCGCCGCGCCTCGCACGGACGCCTCGACGCGGACGCTGCTCGTCGATCCGTTCGCCGGACCGCGCCAAGTCGCATGGGGTGGCCCGAGCTGGGACGTCGCTCCGGGGATCCAGATCGCACAGGTGCAAGCGCAGCCCTCGCCGGTGCCGGTGCAGTTCGTCACCAAAGCGGATCCGAACGCGCAATACTTGCAGGTAACGCCGGGGTCGGCTGGCACGATCCTGACCGCGGTCTACGGAACCAACTACTACGCCTGTGCGCTTACGATCAAGACCTACTACACGACGGCCTACGGCTTGACGGACTGGGGGTACGGCACCTCGACCTCGAGCGCCATCGGCTATCCGATCGAGAACTATCCGACGACGAGCTATCTCGCGTGGGCCGCCGAGGCGAGTCCGGAACCGGTTCCCGAACCGACTCCCGCGACGTTCACGGGCTTCTACAACGAGGGCTCGCCGGGCCAGACGGTCTGGTCGAAGGCGGCGAACGTCACCTACACGGGCTGTATCGATCTGCGGCTGACGGTGCCGACCGCGGTGGCGCCCGGCACGTACTCGGCGGTCATCGAGTACAACCTCCAGGTTACGATCTAGCCGGTCATTCCTCGCGGCGGGTGGTCGCGAGGAGCAAGCTCATCAGCACCAGCAGCGCGACGGCGCCGTAGACGGCGGTCGAGCGCCCGTGCAGCGCGCGATAGTCGTCGGAGCGCAGATCGGTGATCGCCTGCATGTGCGGCACGATCGCCTGTTGCTCGTATGCAGCGAGCCCGAGCGCGGCCGCGATGAGCACGATCCGAACGGCGTCCCAGGTGCGATCGCCGGCGTCGACCGCGCGGGCGAGCGCCGCCAGGATCGCGATGCCACCCAGCACGTAGCCCCAAATCGTGAGCTGCCCGATCGTCGCGGCCGTCAGCGCCGCGAACCGGCTCAGGTCGAGTGGACCGACGATCCGGAAGGCCAGCGGCGCCGAGATGAAGGCAAACCCCACCAGTGCGCCGAGCCAAACGCCGAGCGCCGGGACTTCGATCGCGGCGAGGATGCGGTCGCGTCGGCCGGAAGCTGCACTCCTCATCATTGCCCACCCTTTCCGAGGAGACCGCGCGTGGACCCGCTCGCCTTCGTTACCGACGTCGCCCGCGCCGCCGGCGCGCTCCTGCGCGAGCGCTTCCACGACCGGCGCGAGATCGTCGAGAAGGGGCGCCACGATCTCGTCACCGATGCCGATCGGGCCAGCGAAGCGCTGATCGTCGAGCGCATCGGCGCCGCCTTCCCGGCTGCCGCGATCCTCGGCGAAGAAGGAGGCGTGCGGCCGGGCCGCGGCGGCGAGCGGTTCATCGTCGACCCGCTCGACGGGACCACGAACTACGCGCACCGCTACCCGTTGTTCTGCGTTTCGATCGCGTACGAGCGCGACGGCGTGCTCGAGGCGGGCGCCGTCTACGCGCCGATACTCGACGAGCTGTTCGCCGCACGCCGAGGCGGCGGCGCGACGCGCAACGGTGCATCGATCCACGTCTCCGCGGTGACGCGCGTCACCGATGCGATGGTCTGCACCGGATTCCGCCCCGGTGAGTACGCACGCAATGCGTCTCAGTTCGCGGCGCTCTCGGAGCACGCGCAAGCGGTGCGCCGCGACGGTACCGCCGCGCTCGACCTCGCATACGTGGCCGCGGGGATCTACGAAGCGTTCTGGGAGTTCGGACTACGGCCGTGGGACATCGCCGCCGGCTGGCTGATCATCGAAGAAGCCGGCGGTCGCGTCAGCGCCATCGACGGCGGCCCACTCGATCTCGACGAAGGTTCGATCTTGGGTTCGAACGGCCAGGTTCATGCCGAGATGGAAACGCTGCTCTCCTAGCTCGTTAGCTCGTCCATCGCGGACAGGAAGGTTTCGATCTCTTCGTCGGTCGTGTAGAAGTGCGCGCTGACGCGCAGACCGCAGCCGGGCCGGTAGTCGACGTAGATGCGGCGCGCGATCAGCTCGTGCAGGATGCGATCCGCCTCGGGAACGTCGATGCCGACCCAGCCGGTGCGCTTGGCGGCCTCGTGCGGCGTGTTGACGCGCCAGCCGCGCTCGAGCGCGGCGTGCGTGAGGTGCGTCGTCAGCCGCACGTTGTGCTCGCGGATCGCCGGCACGCCGATCTCGCGGATCAGCTCGTGGCCGGGCTTGGCCACCACGTAGCCGGGAATCGTCGGCGTGCCGGTCGCCCAACGCAGCTGATCGGCGGCGTAGTCGATGGGCGGCGGCGCGAATGCGAACGGATCGCGATGCGCGAACCAGCCCGTCACCAGCGGCCGAAACTGGTCGGCCAGTGCCGGGCGCACGTAGATCCAGCCGCAGCCCGGACCGCCGCACAGCCACTTGTGCGAGCCGCCGACGACGACGTCGAGGTCGAGCGACACGACGTCGTACGGGTAGACGCCGGTCGTCTGGTACGCGTCGAGGACGACCAGCGCACCGACCTCGCGTGCGCGCGCGACGATCGTCGGCACGTCGATGACGACGCCGCTCTGGTAGTAGGCGTGCGAGAGGACGACCACCGCGGTGCGCTCTGTGATCGCGGCGCAGATGCGCTCGGTTGGGATCGTGCGCCCGTCGTCGGTGGGGACGCGGACCGTCTTCGCGCCGGCGCGCTCCCACGCCGTCCACACGTACGCCAGCGAGGGGAACTGCAGCGCCTCGTAGACGATCTCGTTGCGTTCGCTTCCGCGCAGGCCGAGCGACGACGCCAAGGCCGACTGCAGGATGCTGACGTTCGGCGCGAGCGCGACCGAACCGGACGGCGCGCCGACGATCGCGCCGATGCCGTCGGCGATCGTGCGCGCCTCGTCGAGCCAGTGCGGCCACGCGCCTTCGGGTCCGCCATCGGCCCACTGCTCGTGGTAGCGGACCAGCGCGTCGCGCGCGGCAAGCGGCGGCGCGCCCATCGAGTGCGAGACCAGCCATGTGCTCGTCTGCAGGCCGGCGAAGCGGTCGCGCGCGCGGGCACTCGTCGAGGCGATCACGACGGCGTCCCCAGCAGCGTGCGCACTTCCCACAGCGCGGGGAAGAAGCGCTGCGAGAGCGTCGTCTGCAGGTACGCCGCACCCAGCGAGCCGCCGGTGCCGGGCTTCATGCCGATCATGCGCTCCACCATCCGCACGTGGCGTCCGCGCCAGAGCAAGAAGCGCTCGTCGAACTCGATGAGGTCTTCCAACAGCAAGTAGAGCGCATAGTGCTGCTCCTCGTGTTCGTAGATCGTGCGCAGGCTCTGCAGCAGTGCGTCGTGCGAATCGACCGCGAAGCCGTGTCGCGCCAAGAGGCCGTGCAGCGCATCGGGCAGCGTCGGCTCGGCGAGCCGGCGGTCGAGCTCGGCGCGCTCGCCGGGCGTCAGCTCGAGGTGACGCAGCGCGGCGGCGTTGCCGTGGAGCCCGCACAGGAACTCGATTTGGCGAAACTGTGCCGATTGAAAGCCGCTGGCCGGATTGAGGCCCTCGCGAAACGCGTTGAACTCTTGCGGCGTCATCGTCTCGAGCACGTCGACCTGCTGCTCGAGCACCCGCTGGATGGCGTGGATCCGCCGGAACGACTTGGCCGTGCGCAACAGATCGTCGCGCTGCAGAAAGCCGACGACGGCGTCGAGCTCGTGCAGCAGCTGCTTGAACCAGAGCTCGTAGACCTGGTGGATCACGATGAACAGCAGCTCGTCGTGATGCGGCGGATCGCTCAGGCGCTGCTGCAGTCCGAGCAACTCGGGCACGCGCAGGTACGAGCCGTAGGTCAGGGTCGCGGATGGCACCGCGCTTTCTTCCGCAAGGGGCGCCGCGAGCCTACCGGATGGCGCCCCGCGGGACGTTCAGAGCGCCGCACAGCAGCGGCTTGCCGTGCTCGTCGCTCACGCGCACCGTCTGGGTGCCGTGTGCGAACCGTTGCGCCGCGGCTCCGCGCAGCGTGGTGTCGGAGTTGCCGTGCACGACGGGCGCCAGCGGCAGCGCGTCGCGCGCGGGCTGTCCGCACGGACTCGTCGCCAGGCTCGCGAGCAGCTTCTGCGAGCGCACGTCCTGCGAGACGATGCGGATCGTGACGGCGCTGCCCTTGGGCACGACGAACGCCTCGGCCGGCGTCGCCGTGCCGGCGCCGCGTTCGGGGACGAGCGTCGCCGAGGGCCGGTTCGAGAGCGGCTGCTTCGGTTCGCCCTCCGGGTTCGCGGCCTGCGCCGCCGCGAGGACGGGCAGCGCCGCCAGCGCGAACGCGAGCAAGGAGGCAAAGGCAGGCAGTCTCATGCCCCGCTGTTTCCCGCCGCGACGGTGTTCGGCTCGCGGGCGAGGGGCCGTCAGCCGTGCAGCCGCCAGGCCCAGGCGTTCCAGAAGTGCATCCCGGTGATCGAGGGCACGACGCCGGTCAGCCCGTCGCGATACGCGACCCCTTCGCGATTGAAGCCCAAGAAGAGCAGCGCGGAGCGCGCGACCAGCTCGCGCGTGATCGCGCGATCGCCGGCGGCCTGCACGGCGGGCGACGCGGAGCCCAGCTCCGCGCGTGCCGCACGCTCGATGACGGGGTCGCAGACGCCGAAGAAGTTGTCGCCGTTCGGCGGCCGGGTGTCGCAGCGGAAGAGGTACGAGTGGTCGTCGACGCCGTTGGGATCCCAGCCCGAATAGGCGAGATCGAAACGGCCGTTGCGAAAGATGCCGTGCTCGGCCTGCGGGCCCCAGATCTGGTTGTAGCTGTACGCTTTGATCGTCGTGCGGATGCCCACGTGCGCGAGGTCTTGCGCGGCGAGCACGCCGACGCGGCCCGTCGTGGGCGACTCCACGATCGCGACGTATTCGAGCGTCAGCGCCCGGCCGTTCTTGTGTCGCACGCCGTCGACCCCGAGTCGCCAGCCGGCGGCATCGAGCGTCCGCGCGGCGGCGGCCGGATCGTAGCGCGGCTGGTGCAAGGACGGGTCGTACGCGAACGTTCCCGGCAATCGGTCGGAGTCGCCCGGCTCCCAGAGCGGCCCGTCGAGCTCGCGCATGATCCGCGTCCGGTCGATCGCCTGGATCACCGCCAGCCGTACGCGTCGATCGTCCAGCGGTGCGCGCGTGGCGTTGAACTGAAGGTAGTCGAACTCGTTGTGCGGCTGCAGCACGACGTGCGCGTCGCGGCGCGCGCGGATCGCGTCGAGATAGCTGCGTCCTGCTTGCACGCGCGCCAGCAGCAGGTCGAGGCTGCCGGCGTTCCAGAGCGTCTCGACGGTGTTGACGTCGGCGATGATGTTGACGTCGATGTGCGAGATCGCCGGCGCGCCGCGGAAATAGTGCGGGTCGGCGTCGAGCAGCACGTGCGCGCCGCGCTCCCAACGCACGACCCGGTACGGGCCCAAGCCGACCGGCGCGGCGTTGTAGGGGTCGCGGTCGATGCTCGGCTTGCCCGCCAGCAGGTGCGCGGGCAGGATCGGATACGGATCGTTCGCCGCCAGCGTGAAGCACGACGGTACGAACGGCGAGAACGGCGCCGTCAAACGCACGCGCACGGTATAGGGATCCGGTGCGCGGACCGACGCGACGTGGTCGAAGCCGGTACGGTCGGGGACGCTGTTGTGCGGGTTCATCGCGGCGGCGAACGAGAACACGACGTCACGCGCGTCGAACGGCGCCCCGTCCTGCCAGCGCACCCCGCGGCGGAGATGATAGGTGACGGTCCTGCCGTCGCGCGAGATGCCGCCGTTCGCGAGCGTCGGAACGGTCACGGCGAGATCGGGAACCAGCCGCGCCCGCCCGTCGGCGCGCAGCAGATAGCCGTGCCAGAGCGGCGCGAACCCGGCCAGCGTGCCGTTGTCTTCGACCAGCGGATCGAGGCCGGGAAAGTCGGCCCCCGCGACCATCCGCAGCGTGTCGTCGGGCAACGCCGCGCTTCCGCCGCGCGTGCACGCGGTCAGCACGGCGAGCAGCACGGCGGCGAGCAGCGCCCGAGCGATCATGCGAGCGTAGTCGCTGCGGGGAAGCCGGCGACCTTTTCGCGGCGCGAGCGGCGATACCAGGACCAGCCCGTCTCCCGGAACGAACCAAATCATCTGGCCGTACGGAGAGATGGCGGAGCGGTTGAACGCGGCGGTCTTGAAAACCGCAGGCCCTTCGCGGGGCTCGTGGGTTCGAATCCCACTCTCTCCTCGTGCGCCGCGCAGGGTGCACGAGGGGCGTTAGCGGGTCGGGCGGTACTCGACCGTGCGACCTTTGCCGGCGCGTTTGGCGACGTACATCGCCTGGTCGGCATAGTCGAGCATCTGTTCGGGAGTCATACCGTCGACGCTGCGGTACACCCCGATGCTGGCGGTGACGCGCGGCGTCGGGACGACGCTCGCGGCGTGGGTGGCGATGCGTTCGATCAGCGCGTTGCCGATCTTGACCGGGTCGGGGACGTTGCCGTCGAGCCAGAGCGCGAACTCGTCGCCGCCGAAGCGCGCCACGATGTCGGTCGCGCGCACCGAGCTGCGGATGCACTTGGCAACCGCGATCAACAGTTCGTCGCCCTTGGCGTGGCCGTGGGTGTCGTTGACCGTCTTGAAGCCGTCGATGTCGAGCATGTAGACGACGCCGCGCGCCTGCGTGCGCAGCCGGTCGCCCAGGATCGAGGCGAACGCGCTGCGGTTGGAGAGGCCGGTCAGCGCGTCGCTGTCGGCGCGCTCGCGCAGCTTGCTCTCGTGCTGCTGGCGCGAGGTGACGTCGAGCGCGTGCACCATCAGGTCGCCGGAACCGCCGCGCATGCGCACCATCGACATCTCGCCCCAGCGGTTCGGATCGGCGGCCAGCGGCGTGACGATGCTGAAGCTCGGCTTGGAGCCGCCGACCACCTCGGTCATGCCGGCGCGCAGCGCGTCGTGCAGGGTGGGATCGATGGCGTCGAACAGCGTCGCCCCGCCGCCCGCCAACGTTCGATAGGCCGCGTTGGCACGCAGAATCGTTCCGTCGATCAGCACGTTGCACATCCCGATCGGGCTGGCTTCGAACATGATGCGGATGGTCGGATTGGCGGTCTCGTCGGTGCTGCCGTTCACAGTGTCTCCCGAATCACCGGTTGTTTCAAGTATCGGCGCGCCGGAACCGCCGGTACAGGCGGCCTCGGTCACACGCTCAGGGAAAAGTTCCTGTTAAGTGGTCCGGGCCGGACGGCGCCCCCGGCGCCGCCGCAGTCCTCGATGAAACGCCGGTGAGAATGAAAGCTTCCCAGGAGCTCCCTAACGAACGAGGGTACGAAGAGGTAATCATGCGCTTTCCGTTTCTCGTAGCAGCCGCCGCGGTGGCGGTCTCGCTCGTACCGCTGGCCGGCTTCGCCCAAGATCAGCCGCCCTCGTACGCGCAGCCGGCCGCGCCCAGCTATGCCACCCAGGACGAGCAGATCCACGGCCGGATCATCGCGTTCGACGGCCAGTACTCGCTCCAGGTCCGCGACGACCGCGGCTTCGTCGACAACGTCCAGCTCCATCAGGGGACGATCATCAACCCCACCGGCCTGACGCTGGCGCCGGGGATGGTGGTCGCGATCAGCGGCTACAACGCGGGCCCCTTCTTCGCGGCCAACGAGATCGACACGCCGTACACCTCGTACGGCGGCGATTGGTACTATCTCGGTCACCCGTGGTGGTACTACGGCCCGACCTTCTCGCTCGGATTCTTCTTCGGCGGCGGCACGACGTGGTGGCACGGCGGCGCGTGGCGCGGCGCCTACGGCGGCCCCCGCGGCTACTACGGCGGCGCGTGGCGTGGCCGCACCTACGTCGCGCCGCCAAGCCGCGGCGGTTACGTGCCGCACGGCACGCTGCGCGCGCCGGCCGGTCACGAGTACCACGAAACGCCGCATTCGGACGGCCATCACCACTGATCGCGAGGGGCTCCTCGCCGAGCTGCGCGCGTACCTGCCCGTCGATCCGCGCGAAGCGGCGATGCGCGATCGTCTGGTCGCCTTCGTCGCCTCGCACGGCGACGCCGCGTTCGCCCGCAGCCTGCTGGTCGGTCACGTGACCGCGTCGGCGTGGATCGTCGATCCGCGCCGCACGCGCACGCTGCTCACCCATCACCGCAAGCTCGGCAAGTGGCTGCAGCTGGGCGGCCACGTCGACGGCGAGAGCGATCTGCGCCGCGCCGCCCGGCGTGAAGCGACCGAAGAATCGGGGCTCGCGGACCTGCGTTTCGCGCTCGCGGGCATCTACGACGTCGACGTGCACGCGATCCCCGCGCGCGGCGCGGAGCCCGCGCACGAGCACTTCGATGTCCGCTTCGCCTTCGAGGCCGATCCGGCCGCGCCGCTGATCGTCAGCGCCGAGTCGAAAGACCTCGCTTGGGTCCCGCTCGACGCGTTGGCGCGCTACGGCGTTGACGAGTCGGTGCTGCGGCTGGCCCGCAAGACCGCGACGCTACCCGCCTAGCAGCGCGATGGCGCGGTCCAACTGCGGATCGCCGCCCGGCAGCGCCAGCCGCGCGTCGGCGGGCTCGGTGACGACGACGTCCGGCGTGATGCCGACGCCTTCGATGTCGCGGCCGGACGGGGTGCGATAGCGCGCCGTCGTCAGCTTGATGGCGCCGCCGTCGGGCAACGGAAACGTCTCCTGCACCAGACCCTTGCCGAAGGTCGTCGTTCCGATCAGCGTGCCGGCGTGCGCGTCCTGGATCGCGCCGGCGAGGATCTCGGCCGCCGAGGCGGTGTCGCCGTCGACCAGCACCGCCAGCGGCGCTCCCAGCGGCGGGTCGTCGGGCGCGCGGAACGTCTGCGCCGGCGCACCGCGCTCTTGGGTCGTCACCACCACGCCGTGCACGAAGCGGCCGGCGATCGCGACCGCGGCGTCGCGATAGCCGCCGCCGTCACCGCGCAGGTCGAGCACGTACGCGCGTGCGCCGTGCAGCGCGGTCAGGACCGCGCTCAGCTGTTGCGGCGACTGCGCGCCGAACGAGCGCAGCCGCACGTACCCGATCCCGTCGGGCAGGCGGCGGCCGGTCACGTCCGGCGCGACGATCGCGCGGCGCGTCAGCGTCAGCGAAAGCGGCGGAGCGCCGGCGCGTGCGACGCCCAGCTGCACGCGCGTGCCGGCCGGCCCGCGCAGCGCGAGGGCGACGGCCCCGGGCGTGCCGGCCGGCGGCGGGGCACCGTCGATGCTGGTCAGCACGTCGCCGGGCCGCACGCCGGCCTGCGCCGCCGGCGAGCCGGGGAACACGTCGACGACGCGCACGGCATGCGTGTCGGGGTCGACGTCGAGCTCGGCGCCGATCCCGCCCGACGGGCGCCCGTCGAGGAAGCCCACGAATTGTTTGTACGCGCGGGGCGGAAAGATGACGCTATAGGGATCGTGCAACGCGCCCAGCTCGCCGGCGATGGTGTTGCGTACCAGGTCGGCGGTGACGACGCGCGGCGCGTAGCGCACCAGCGTCAGCGCGACGTCGCGATCGATCGCGTTCTCGGCCTCGTACTTGTCGGCGTGCGCGGGTGCCAGCGGGACGCGCGGGTCGGTGACGCCGCGTCCGCGCAGGTAGGCGACGATGCCGGTGCGCGCGCCGCCCAGCAGCACGACCGGATCGACCGGCCGGTAGTACCGTGCGATCACGGTCGTATAACCGATCTCGAGCGCGATGACGTCGAGCGCGGAGAGCGAGGGCGGCGACGCCGCGGAGGCGGAGCGGCCGAGCGTCAGCAGCGCGGCGGCGAGCAGGAGAGAGAGCGGACGACGCACCCGCCACTCTTCCGCGTGGGTACGATCGCTTCATGGCAGCGAAACGGTGGTCGCAGTACGTGACCGAGACGAGCGACGCGCTCGACATCGAGACCGGCACCTTCGCCAAGGACGATCCGAAAGCGATCGCGCGGGAGCTCAAACGCGACGCCGAACGCTCGCACCGGCGCAAGTCTTCGCCCTACCGGTCGGCGATGTCGATGTTGACGTTCTTCATCAACCGAGCGGGCGCGAAGCTGCCGGCGCGCCGGAAACGGATCCTCGAACAAGCGAAGGACGAGCTGCGCGCCGAGTTCGGCCGGCCGACGAAGTCGACGCGCTGAACGCGGCTCCGACCAGCAGCAGCAGGCCGGCCCACGTCGGGATCTTGACGAGCACGTACCACGGGTCGGTGACTGGCACCGCGCGGTGTCCGTCGAGCCACGGCTGCGTCCCGGGCGCGTCGTCGGGTTGCCGCGTCACGAGCATCGGCGCCGGTGCGGCCGGGGGACGGTTCTGAACCGGCAGCAGGGCCAGCCAACACAACGCGACCGCCGCGACCGTCGCGCGCCACGACGTCGTCAACGCCCAGGTCAGGACGGCGATCGTCGTCAGCGTCGGCGGCAGCAACTGCTTCACCAGCGCGACGTCGTACCACGGCACCGCGAGCAAGATCACGCTCAGGCCGGCCGCGACGCGCTCGCGCGGCGTGCGGGCCAGCCCGACCAGCAGCAACGCACCGGGGATCGCGGCCGCGATGTGCGTGAGGTGGACGTACGTACCGCCCAACACGACGCACGAAGCGGGGATCAGCGCCAGCGCGGAGCGCTCGCGCGGCGCGAGGCGAACGGCCAAGACGAGCCCGACGCCGAGCATGAGGATCGTCGAGAGCGAGCCCAGGGCGATCGCGACCGACGTCGGCGCGCCGAACCAGCGCGCCAAGAAAGTCACGCTGAATTGCTGCAGGCCGCCCGCTTCGCCGCGCGCTTGTTGCGGAATGTTGCGCAGCACGTAGTCGAGCTCCGCCGGAACGCCGATCGCCCAGAGCGCGATCGCGATCAGGCCGGCCACGGCGGCGAGGTACGGGAGGCGAGCGCGCGGCACGAACGCCAGCGTCGCGAGGCCGACGGCCACGCCGATGTGCGGCTCGATCAGCGCCGCGGCCGCGAACACGCCGGCCCAGCGGTCGGCGCGCAGATGCAGTGCCGCGCCGGTCGCGACCACGGCGAGCACTTCGTAGGCGCCGATTTGACCGAGCGTCAGGGACTGGAACGCGACGGCGAACGTCAATCCGGCCGCGGCGAGCGCGAGCGGAACGCGCAGCACGCGCACCAGCAGCACGATCGCGGCGACGAGCGCGGCCAGGGAAAGGAGAGCGTGGACGACGATCGCGACCGGGAACGGCAGTCGCGCCAGCAAGCTGAACGCGACCGTGTCCCAGCCCGGCAGCACGAACGGCAACACCATGTTCGGCGAGTCGCGGACGACGTGCATCCCCAGTCCGTGCTGGCAGCTCAGATCCGGCTGGACGTGGTACGGGTCGGCACCGCTGGCGAGCGCGTGACCCGCGCACCACGTCCCCCGCAAATCGTCGAATTGGGTGAGCGGATGCGCGAACGGGGTGTGCGCGAGCTCGACGGCCGTGACCAGCAGACCGAGCCCCAGCAGTGCCGCCAAGAGCACCCGCTCGCTGGGCTGGAAGTGTCTCATTCCAGACAAAGAAGCCATAAGAATCTGAATCAAATCTTACAGATTCGTTGGGATGCTCCTCGCTTTCGGTCAGCGCGGGGCGGCCGCGCGCACCAGCCGATCGCGCACGGCGGCGTTTTCCTCGACGTCGGGCGGAAGCGTCGCGACGATGGTGTCGTAGCCGTCCACGTCGAGCGCGCGCAGGGTCGCGTAGAGCGTGCGGGCCGCCGCCGCCGCGTCGCCGGGAAGCTCGAGTACGGCGACGCGCTCGCCTGCGGCGGCGCGCGCCGCCGCTTCCGCCACGCGCGCGTCCGGCGCGACCAGCACGAGTCGAGCGCGCGGGGCGTAGTGGGAGGGCAAGTTTCCCGGCGTGCGCACCGAGCCGCCCACGCGAGTGACGACGGGCCTGCCGAGCGCGCTTCCCAGCTGCGTGGGCGTGATCGCGCCCGCGCGCAGCACGGCCGGTACGTCCGCCGTGAGGTCGACGATGGTCGACTCGACGCCGACCGCGGCCGAGCCGCCGTCGACGATCAGATCGACCGCGTCGCCCAGGTCGGCGCGCACGTGCGCGGCGGTGGTGGGCGAGACGTGACCGAAGCGGTTGGCGGACGGCGCGCCGACCGCGCCGCCGAAGCGCTGCAGGATCGCGCGCGTGACCGGATGCGCGGGGATGCGCACCGCGACCGTCTCCTGGCCGCCGGTGACGGTCAGCGGCGTGCGCGGTCCGCGCCGTACGACGGCCGTCAACGGTCCCGGCCAGAAGCGCGCCGCGAGCGCGCGCAGCGCCGGCGTCGTCTCGGCCACGTACCCGTCGAGCGCCGCCAGATCGTGCGCGTGGACGATCAGCGGATGGTCGGCCGGCCGCCCCTTGACGGCATAGACGCGGGCGATCGCCGCGGGGTTCGCGACGTCGGCGGCCAGACCGTAGACCGTCTCGGTCGGGAGCGCGACGACGCCGCCGGCGCGCAGCACCGCCACCGCGCGCTCGACGACGGCGCCGTCGATCATCGCGTCAGCGCGCCCTGCCGTCGGGTTCGATCGAAGCGAAGCCCGCGAACGGTTGCAGTACCGGCGGAATCGTGATGCCGCCGTCGGCGCGCTGGTAGTTCTCGACCAGCGCCAGCAGCGTGCGCCCGACCGCAAGACCCGAGCCGTTGAGCGTGTGCACCAGCTCCGGCTTCGCGCCGGCTTCGCGGCGGAAGCGGATGTTGGTGCGCCGCGCCTGGAAATCGGTGCAGTTCGAGCACGACGAGATCTCGCGGTACGCGTCGGCGCCCGGCAGCCAGACTTCGACGTCGTACGTCTTCGCGCTGTTGAAGCCGGTGTCGCCGGCGCACAGCAGCATGACGCGGTGCGCGAGCCCGAGCTCTTCGAGCAGCCCGGCGGCGTTCGCGGCCAACGTCTCGAGGTCGTCGAACGAACGGTCGGGCGTCGTCAGCCACACCAGCTCGACCTTTTCGAATTGATGCTGCCGCACCAGGCCGCGCGTGTCGCGGCCGGCCGCGCCGGCTTCCTTGCGGAAGCACGGCGTATAGGCCGCGTAGCGTATCGGCAGCGCGGGCCCCTCGATGATCTCGTCGCGGTGCATCGCGGTCAGCGGCACCTCCGCGGTCGGGATCAGGTAGAGCTCGCTGCCTTCGTCGCCGTCGACCGCGTACATCTGATCGGCGAACTTCGAGAGCTGGCCGGTCGACCACATCGTCTCGCGCGAGACCAGCAGCGGCGGGTTGATCTCGGTGTACTCGTTGCGCGCCGCGCGGTCGAGGAAGAACTGCACGATCGCGCGCGAGAGCCGCGCGCCCGCGCCGCGCAGCACCGAGAAGCGCGAGCCCGACAGCTTCGCCGCGCGCTCGACGTCGAGCAGTCCGGCCGCTTCGAGCAGCTCCCAGTGCGGCTTGGGCGCGAAGTCGAACGAGGGCGGCGTGCCCCAGCTGCGCGCCACGACGTTGGCGTGCTCGTCGGAGCCGTCGGGGACCGAACCGTCGAGCAGGTTCGGAACGTCGGCCAGCTCCGCGTCGATGTGGTCTTCGAGCGCCGGCACGCTGGCGCCGGCGGCCGCGATGCGCGCGTCGAGCTCGGCGATTCGCGGCCGCAGCTCGGCGGCGGCGCCTTTCTTGTCGGCCGCTTTGGCGATCGAGGCGGTCAACGCGTTCTTTTCGGCCTTGAGCGTCTCGGCGGCGGTCAGCGCGGCGCGCCGTTCGCGGTCCAGCTCGAGCACGCGGTCGACGAACTCGGCGCCGAGTCCGCGCCGGCGCGCCGCGACGCGGACGTGATCGGGCTCGCGCCGCAGCAATTCCAAGTTCAGCACGGCCCGCACCGTTCGCTACGGGCCGGACACCCTCCGTGTCGAAGCGGGTGACGATGCGAGCGATGCGGACCGGTGAGACGTTCGAAACCGATCGGCTGATGGAGCCCAGCGCGGCGGTGGCCGCGTACCTGGCGGCGGCGGCGCCGCACCCGCTCGGCGTCGAGCACGTCCCGCTCGAAGCGGCCTTCGCCCGCATCCTGGCCGAAGACGTGCATGCCCAGACGTTCGTCCCGGCCGACGACCGCTCGACCATGGACGGCTTCGCGGTCCGCTCCGCCGACGGGTTGGCGGCGCGCCGCATCACCGGTACGGTCCGCATGGGGCACGCCCCGCCGGGGCCGGTCCATCCCGGCGAGGCGATGCGAATTCCGACCGGCGGCGTCGTCCCGCTCGGCGCCGACACGATCGTGCCGGTCGAGGACGCGCTGGAGCGCGACGAGGAGATCATCCCGACCGAGGCGCCCCAAGCCGGGGGCTACCTGACCCGGCGCGGCGAGGACATGGCGCCCGGCGCCCTGATCCTGACCGCCGGCCGGCGGATCGGAGCGGCCGAGCTCTCGGTGCTGGCGACCGTGGGGCGGGTCGTCGTTCCGGTCTACCGCCGCCCGCGCGTGGCGATCGTCTCGACCGGGGACGAACTCGTCGATGCGAGCATACGACCCGGGACCGGGCAGGTCCGCGACTCCAACCGCTGGGCGATCGCCGGTGGCCTGGCGGCCCTCGGCTGCGACGTCCTCCACCTTCCGCGGGCGGCCGACGAGGTCGCCGCGACCGTCGCCCAGATCGTCGCCGGCCTCGAGCGCGCCGACGCCGTCGTTCTCACCGGCGGCTCGTCGGTCGGCGTGCGCGACCACGTCCCGGCCGCCATCGACCAGTTGGGCGCGCCCGGCGTCATCGTTCACGGCCTGCGGGTCAAGCCGGGCAAGCCGGCCGTGCTGGCGGCGATCGGAGCGCGTCCGGTGATCGGGCTGCCCGGCAACCCGACCTCGGCGCTGACGATTCTCGACGCGGTGGCGGCGCCGATCTTCCGTGCCCTGACCGGCGAACGCGCCGGCGAGCGCGCCGCCATCGCCACCCGGGCGGCGGCACCGTTCCCCGGCCGCGAGGGCTGGACGTGGTACGTTCCGGCCGTCGTCGACGCCGCCGGCGCCCGTCCGCTCGTGCTGCGCTCCTCGCACACCAGCCTGCTGGCACGGGCCAGCGGCTACGTCGTGGTGGGACCGCATCCCGGCCACGTCGAGGCCGGCGCGCCGGTACGGGTCGTGCGCTTCCTGGGGGCGTCGTGAAGCGCGCTCCGGCGGCGCTCGCCGCGTTCGCGATCCTTGCGCTGAGCGGCTGCAACGGCGGCGGCGGCGCCGACGAGCCGCAGCCGTTCGGGGCGCGCTCGGCGCAAACGGTCATCGAGGACGGGCTGATCCTGGCGGCGGTGAAGGCCAAGCTGACCGCCGACGAGCCCAACTCGACGACGACGCTGGGCGTCGGGGTCGACAGCGGCGTCGTCACCTTGCGCGGCAGCGTGCTCAGCGCGGCCGAACGCGCGCGCGCGGTGGCCGATGCGCGCGGCGTGCGCGGCGTCAAGCGCGTCGTCGACGACCTGGGTGTCAACCCGCACGGGCCGCGTCCGAAGGAACAAGTGGCCGACTTCGCGCTGGCGGCGCGGGTCGAGCTGGCGATCCAGTCGGCGACCGGCTTGGTCAAGGTCGGCGTGCGCGTCGATCACGGCGTGGCCACGCTGACGGGTTCGGTCAACGACGCCAAGACGCGCGACCGGGTCGTTGCCGCCGCGCGCGGGACCGACGGCGTGCGCAACGTCGTCGACCAGCTCCGGGTCGGAGGGACGTGACCTCGCGCCCAGCCTTACCGCAGCCCGCCGCCCACGTGGCGGCGATTCCGCCCATGACCCCGTTCGTCGCGCCGGAAGAGCTGGCGCGGCGGGTCGGGCGGACCGAGCTGCTTCGGCTGGGCGCGAACGAGAGCGCCTTCGGGCCGTCGCCGCGGGCCATCGCGGCGATGCGCGACGCGGTTGCCCACACCTCGTGGTACGGCGACCCCGAGTCGCTCGAGTTGCGCGCGGCGCTCGCGCAGCGCCATCGCTGCACGACCGACGAGATCGTCGTCGCCAGCGGCATCGACGATCTGATGGGGCTGATCGTGCGCGCGTATTGCGCGCCGGGTGATGCCTGCGTCGCGACGCGCGGCACCTACCCGACGCTGTTCTACCATCTCAACGGCTACGGTGCGCGCGCCGAGTTCGCCGAGCCCGACGCCGACGGCGGCTTGCAGCCGGACGCGATCGTCGCCGCGGTGCAGCGCTCGAACGCGAAGCTGGTGTACGTCGCGAACCCCGACAACCCGTCGGGCTCGTTCGTCGACCGCGCGACGCTCGCGCAGCTGCGCGAAGCGCTCCCCGACGACGTGCTGCTGTTCCTCGACGAGGCGTACGCCGATTTCGTCGAGCGCGACGAGCTGCCGGCCGACGCGATCGATCCGCGCACGATTCGCACGCGGACGTTCTCGAAGGCATACGGCTTGGCCGGCGCACGCGTCGGCTACGCGCTCGCGTCCGTCGAGACGATCGCCGTCTTCCAGAAGCTGCGGCTGCATTTCGGCGTCAACCGCACCGGGCAGATCGGCGCGCTGGCGGCCCTCGCGGACGGGGCGTTCTTGCGCGGCGTCGTGGCCGAGGTCGAGCGCGGGCGTGCCGAGTACCACGCCCTGGCGGGCGACCTCGGGATTCGCTCGCTTCCCTCGCGGACGAACTTCGTGTGCCTGGAGATCGGGACGCGCGCGCAGGCCGAGGCGATGGTCGACACCTTGCTCGAGCTGGGCGTGTTCGTCCGCAAGCCGTGGGCGCCGCCGATCGACGGCTTCGTTCGCGTGACGGTGGGCACGCCTCCCGAGCGTACGGCCCTGGCGGAGCGTTTTGCCGAGGCGCTGGACCGCGTGCGGGAGAAGGCGGTGAGGTGAGGTACGCCGTCCTCTCGGACGTCCACTCGAACCTCGACGCACTCGACGCCGCCTTCGCCCAGATTCGCGAGGACGACGCGGTCCTCTGCCTGGGCGACATCGTCGGCTACGGGCCGGAACCGAACGAGTGCGTCGAGCGCATCCGCACGCGCGCGACCGCGACCGTGCTGGGCAATCACGACGTCGCCGCGATCGACGACTTCGGCCTGGCGTATTTCAACCCGGCCGCGCGCGAGGCGATGAAGTGGACGCAGGGCGTCCTCACGCCGGAGAACCGCGCTTGGCTCGACTCGCTCGGCTACGAGTTCCGCATGCCGGAGTTCTTGCTCGTCCACGGCGCGCCGTTGAACTACTTCGAGTACATCTTGGACAAGAAGGCCGCCGCGCGCGCGTTCGCGGCCACCGACGCGCCGCTGATCTTCGTCGGTCACACGCACATCGCCGAAGTCTACGGGCTGCTGCCCGACGGCAGCATCGAGCACCAGCACTTGCAGCAGGGCGGTGCGGTCGACCTGCGCGATGGCGTGCGCTACCTGGTCAACGTCGGCAGCGTCGGGCAGCCGCGCGACCTGAACCCGCGCGCCTCGTTCGCGTTCTACGACGCGGGTGCGCGCCGGGTGGAGATCGTGCGGGTCGAGTACCCGATCACGCGGGTGCAGGAGAAGATCGCGTCGGCGCACTTGCCCGAAGCGCTGGCCCGCCGGCTCGTCGTCGGCCGTTGACCCGGGCGCTCGCCGCGGCGGTGCTCGTGCTGTGCGGCGCGAGCCCGGCGCCGGCCGCGCCGGCGCGCCACGACTACGCGAACGCCGCCTTTACCGCGCCGTTGAGCGTCGGGCTGCGCGCGTTCTACACGCGCGACTTCGCGACCGCGCGGCGCGCGTTCGCCGCGGCGTCGGCCGTCATCCCCGACAACACGCTCGCGCTGGCGTTCGCCGACGCGACCGCGGCCCAGACCGGTGACCTCGACGCGCTGATCGCGGCGCAGGAGGACGCGCTGGTCGCACACCCGCGCGATCCGCTCGCGCACGTGCGGTTGGGCTTCTCCTACCTGTTTGCGATGCAGCGCGGCGAAGACCGTGCCGGCGACGCGCGCGAAGAGCTGGAAGCGGCGTTGCAGCTGGCGCCGGCGAGCTCCGCCGCGCACACGGGTCTGGGCATCCTGCGCGAGGGCGAGCGCAGCACGAACCGGGCCAAGAACGAATTCCTGACGGCGCTCGCGAGCGATCCCGACGACGTGCTCGCGCGCGAGTATCTGGCGCGCATCGAGCAAGTCGACCTGCGCGATCCGCAGCGCGCGCTGAGCGAGCTGGCCGATCTCCCCAACTTGGTTCCCGACTACGCCGACGCGTACTTCCACCTCGCCTCCGCATTGCACGCGCTCGGCCAGGACGACGCCGCCGCGACGTACGCCACGCGCGGGCTCGAGGCCGACGTCGGCCACGTGGGTGAGTCCGGCCAGCACGGCTACACCCTGCTGGCGCGCATCTATCTCGACCAGCACCGGCTGACCGATGCCCGGCGGGTGCTGCGTGCGTCGATCGCCGCCGGCGCGGACGCGGCCTACGCCGGCACGCTGCTGGCCAAGCTCGACCGCGGCGACTACGGCACGCCCCCGAAGCCATCGGCGTCCCCCGCGCCGAAGAAGACCTCGTGAGCGACACTTCCCCGATCGACGACGGCCGCTGCTTCGCCTGCGGCCCCTTCAACGCGGAGGGCATGCACCTGCGCTTCGCGCGCGAGGGTGAGGGCGCGGTGCGCGCCGAGATCGTGCTCCCGCCGCGCTTTCAGGGCTGGCGGGGGGTCGCGCACGGCGGTATCGTCATGACGCTGCTCGACGAGGCGATGGCCCACGCTTGCGGCGCGATCGGCTTGCGCAGCGTCACCGCCTCGATGCAGCTGCGCTTTCGCGAACCGGTCCCGCTCGGCGTCCCGATCGTGGTCCGCGGCCTGGTCAAGTGGCAGCGCCGCAACGTCATCGCACTGGAAGGCCGCGTCGAACGCCCCGACGGCACCGTCCTCGCGTCGGGCGAGGGCAGCTTCGTCTCTCGCGGCCCGCTCGGCAAAGAATCCTACGGCATCCCCGACGCAACGCCCGTATGACGACAGCGACAGCGACAACCCCCGCAGACCGAGCGCCGACCGCGACACCGTCGGCAGACCGAGCGCCGACCGCGACACCGTCGGCAGACCGAGCGCCGACAGCGACACCGTCGGCAGACCGAGCGCCGACAGCGACACCGTCGGCAGACCGAGCGCCGACCCACCGAGCCCATACCGCAACCTCGTTGCGAGGTCAACCCCGGGGGCCCCACGCAAAGCGTGGGGGGCGCGCAGCCCAGGGCGGAGCGCCTTCAAAATGAAAAAGCGGCAAGAGCGGACGGCGGCCAAAGCGGCGGCCGCGCCGGCTTCGCGGGAGACGTCGCTCGACAATCGGCGGGCGCGGTACGAGTACGAGAAGCTCGAGTCGCTCGAGGTGGGCATCGCGCTGACCGGAACCGAGATCAAATCGATCCGTCAGGGACAACTTTCAATCAACGAGGCCTACGCGCGGCTGCGCGACGGCGAGTTGTGGCTGCTCAATTTCACCATTCCTCCGTATAAGGAAGGTTCATACTTCAACCACGAGCCCAATCGGCCGCGCAAGCTGCTGCTCCACCGCGAGCAGATCGAGCGTCTCACCGGGCGCGCCGCCGAGAAGGGCTTGACGCTGATCCCGTGGCGACTCTACTTCAAGAACGGCCGGGTGAAGATCGAGCTTGCACTGGCAAAAGGCAAGAAGTTGTGGGATCGTCGGCGTGAGGAACAGGCGCGCGACGTACAGCGCGAGATTGCGCGCGCAACCGCTCGTTGACCGAGAGGGGCGCTCGCTCATCGCGTGGTACGATCCTGACGCGGTTGCCCGGTGAAACCGAGGCGGTTTTTCTATTCGGAGCCGAGGAAAGAGACGATGTTTCGACTGCTCAATACCCGCCGCGTCGGTTATGCTGTGGCCACGATCGCCTTTCTCGTCGGTTGCGGAACCGGCGGCCCCAACACGCCGCCGCCCGAAAATCGTACGCCGACGCCGCGCGGCTCGGTGACGCCGACCCCGACCCCGACGCCGTCGCTGCCCCCGGGTCAGACCCCGAGCCCGACGCCGACCGCAACGGCGTCGCTGCCCCCGGGCCAGACGCCGAGCCCGACGCCCACCGCGTCGCCGACCCCGACGGCCACGCCGGTGCCGACGCCGACCCCAACGCCGCCGCCGCCGGGCACGCTGCTGATCGAACCCAACCCGGTGACCTTCGCCGGCACGGGCGCGACCTACGAGCAGACCGTCACGATCACCGATCCCGCCTCGACGACCGGCATCACGTTCGGAAGCTGCATGAGCGGTGGAACGGCCATCGTGACGTTCGCGGCCGCGACCGGCGGAGGGACCAGCTGGAGCGACGTCGTGACCCCGCAGGCCGTCGGCACCTGCACCGCCAGCGTCCAGGACGCCGGCGCGGCCGATGTCGGCACCGTGACGGCCACCGTCAACTCCGGCTCGGTGGTCATCACCGGGCACAGCCGCCGATAATACCACGACCTTCGTAACGATTCTGTAAATGCCGAACGTACACGCGAGGCCCGCGACCGAAGCACATACGAAGGTCCTGGTAGCTCGCCACCCCGGCCCGGCTTTGTCGGGCCGGGCCTGCCCACTGTCCTCGGGAGAACACCGTCCGTGAAGAACACTCGGTACCTCGTGGTCGCGGCCATCGCGTTCCTCGCCGGGTGCGGCGGCGGAGGCGGCGGCGGGACCACGCCTGCGATCGCTACGCCGACCACGGCGCCGTCGAACGCTCCGACCAGCACGCCGACGGCGTGGAAGCAGACCGCCACGGTCAAGCTCAGCTGGAAGCTGCCCGCGACCCAGAGTTCCGTGAAGGCGCGCAAGCCGCAATACGTCTCCGCGTCGTCGGCGGAGGTGACGACGCAGGTTCTGAGCGTCAACAACGGCACGCCGCCGTCGTGGGTGACGCCCAACCCGTCGACGGTCGCGCTGACCGTGGGCAGCAACTGCAGCGTGAGCAGCAACATCGAGACCTGTGCCATCACCGTTCCGGCTCCGCCGGGCACCGTCGTCTACGGGTTCGAGGTCCTGGATGGTTCGAGCCCCGCCAAGGTGCTGAGCGAGACGCCCGCCGGCGGCGTGAGCGAGACCATCGTGCAAGGCCAGAGCAACGTACTCCCGCCGGTCAACCTCGAGGCCGTCGTCGCCAACGTCGAGATCGGCACGTTCTCGACCCTCGCCGCCGACACGCCGAGCTCGCAGGTCTCGTCCGTCACGGCGCTCGATGCCGACGGCAACTCGCTCACCACCGGCAACGCGGTCACGTTCTACAATCCGTTCACGATCAGCGACGGCGATGCGACCGGTGCGACCGAGTTGCTCGCCGGATCCGGCGGGTGCCCTCCGAACGTCGGAACCGTCACGCCGAGCACCTCGCTGACGTTCAGCGGCGACAGCGGGAGCGGGAACTCGTTCACGCTCTGCTACACCGGACTCGCGACGGGATCGGCGACGAACCAGATCGCTCTCGGCCTGACGCTGAACGGGACGGCCGCATCGTTCGACACGGCGAACGGCGGTGGTAACGGCATCATCGACACGACGATCAGCGACATCACCTCGTCGGGGACGACGTATTGCGACGCGAGCGTCAGCTGCTTGGCGACGGATCCGGACTACGACCAGTGGTCGCTGTTCTTCGACTCGACGACCGCCGGCTCGCAGCTGTTCAGCGTGTCGGAGCCCGGCTGGACCGACAATCCGTACGACGAGACGATCACGCTGACGCTGGACGAGAACGCGACCGATTCCGGTTATTGCGGCGGGGCCGGCTCCCCGGTCGTTACCGTCAACTCCGTCGGCTCCAACGGCTGGTCCGTGTCGCCGCAGAACACCGGTTACTGCGAAGCGACGCTCACCGAGAATCTCCCGTCCGGGTACGGCGGCGTCTTTCCGCCGCACTCCTCGAGCTCGGTGAGCCAAATCTGGTTCTCCGTCACGAACACGAGCTTCAGCGTCAACGCGAAGTCGCGGCACGGCGCGGCTGCGCGGAAGCACTGACATGTCGACGTCCCGTCCCCAGTCTGTGGAGGCAACCCGACCCATGATCAAGCGCGCCATCGTCGTGGTCTCGCTGTTGCTCCTCGCCGGATGCGGCGGCGGGGGAGGCGGGTCGAGCCCCGCACACGTCGTCGCGCCCACGACGCCGCCGACCACCGGCGCGCCGACGGCGACGATCCGGTTCGTGATCCCGCACGGCGTGAGCACGTCGTCCGCGGCGAAGGGGCCGAGCTACGTCTCGCCGAGCAGCGCCTCGATCAAGGTGACGATCACCTCGACGATCCCGTCGACGGTCCCCAACCCGCAGGTCACCAACCTGACGGTGGGCGCCGGTCAGCCGTGCACGGTCAGCGCCGGCGTCGAGAGCTGCACCGTCACGATCGCGGCCCCGACCGGCGCTACCACGTACACCTTCGACCTCTATGATGCGCCGAACGCGGGCGGCAACCACCTCGCCACCGGGACGCAGACGATCACCAACACCGTCGGCGTCACGACGCCGCCCACGACCGTGTCGCTCAGCGGCATCGTCACGCAGGTCGCCGTCAGCAACTCGGCTTCGCTGACGGTCGACGCGCCCGGCAGCACGCCGCTCTCGATCGTCCCCGAAGACGCCGACGGCAACGCGATCACCGGCAGCGCCACCTACGCCAACGGTTCGCTCGTCGTCACCGACAACGATACCAGCGGGACCACCGGTCTCACCTTGAGTGCGCCCGCGACCAGCGGCGTCGGCACCAGCTCCGTGACCGTCACCTCGGGCGCCAACGACGTCATCTACCTGAACTACAGCGGTGCGCCCTCGTCGGACCCGAGCTTCACCATCAGCTCGACGTTCAGCTCGACGCCCCCGGTGAGCGTGTCGAACGTGACCGCAACGCTGACGGCGTTCAGCCAGTCGCAGAGCGGGACGTACAGCGGTGGCTCGACGATCGGGTTCCCGGCCGCCGGCGGCTTCAGCGCGACGATGGACGTCGGCACGCCGACCTCGAGCGTGTCGGGGAGCATCACGACGGTGACGACGGCCGCGGCGCCGGGTGAAGGCGCACCGTCGGCCAAGCTGCGCAAGAACCCGGTGTCGGTGCGCCACACCGAGGGCGGCGGTTCGTTCGAGGTGCTCGCGTACTTCGAGATCACCCCCGCGAATGAGATCATCTTCGCCAGCCAGCCGCCGGCGTTCACGGTGACCATGCCGGCCAACGTCGTCACCTCGGGCGCGCAGTACTACCTCGCGTTCTACGACCCGGTGACCTCGGCGTGGAACGAGGCCTATGTCGGGCCCGTCTCGGCGTCGGGCGATACGGTGACGTTCACCCCGGCCGGCTCGGCGCCGTTCTTCTTCCCGGCGGCGCAGCGTTTCGACTTCGCGCTGCTGTACGTGCCCAGTGGAAACACCGGACCGACGCCGACGACGGCCCAACCGGTCAACATCACCGGCACGACCACCTGCGATTCGACCGCGGGTTGTGCGTCGGGCCAAGTCGACTATATGCAGCAGGCGCTGTTCTTCGATGCGCCCTCGCAGTCCGCGAACTTCGGCATCAGCGAGACCGGCGTCTCGAACTTCCTGGTCGTCCCGCTGCCGATCGGGAACCTCTCGCCGCAGTCCGATTGCGTCACGACCCCGGTCGCTACCGCATCGGCCACGGCCAGCGGCGAGCCGGCCACGGTCACCGCGACGTCGACGTCGCAGACCGGAATCTGCGAGGTCATCGTCATCGGTGACGAGCTGGCGGGCTCGACGTTCTGGTACAGCAACACGTCCGCCAGCATCGGGCTGACCGGGAAGAACCGGCACGAGTAGGGCACCGGACCCCGCGGCGCGCATCATTCCTCGATGCGCGGCGCACGCCCGGAACGCGCCCTCGATCCCCTCGTTCGCCGGGTTGCCGCATGGCAGCCCGGCGAACGCGTTCTGGTGGCGTGCTCCGGCGGACCGGACTCGGTCGCGCTGGCTTCGCTGCTCGACCGCCTCGGGCGCGAAGACGGGGTCGCGATCGTAGTGGGACACGTCAACCACGGCGTGCGCGCGAGCGCCGCGCAGGACGAGTGCGTCGTGCTGGCGGTCGGCGCGCGGCTGGGCCTCCCGGTCGCGATCGCGCGACCGCGGCCGGACGCAGCCGACGAGGCCGCGCTGCGCGGCGCGCGCTACGCGGCGCTGATCGCGCTCGCGCGGGCGCACGGCGCCGCCAGCGTGGCCACGGCGCACACTGCCGAAGACCAGACCGAGACGGTGCTGCTGGCGCTCTTTCGCGGCACCGGCCTCGCGGGGCTGGCCGGCATGCCGGCGCGCAGGCCGCTCGCGCCCGGCGTCGATCTGGTGCGGCCGGTGCTGCGCGCGACGCACGCCGAGCTGTGGACGGAGCTGCGCCGCAGCGGGTTGCCCTACGTCCTCGATCCGACCAACGCCGAGCTGCGCTACCGGCGCAACGCGCTGCGCGCGCAGCTCGAGGCGCTGCGCTCCGCGTTTCCACAGCTCGACCGCGCCGTCGCGCGCTGCGCGGCGATCGTGCGCGACGATCTCGAGGAGACGGATCGTGCGGCGCGGCGCCGGGCCGTGCGTGCGCGGCTGCGCGCGCGAGGCGCGTTGCGCGATGCGACCTTTGCCGACATCGACGCCGCGGCCGGGCGTGAGCCGCGCGAGCCGGGGGCGGCATCCTCGCGCAGCGAACCATCGGAGGATGCAGCAGACGCTCCCGACCGGCATCGAACGGGTCCTGATCACGCCTGACGACATCGCGGCGGCGATCCGGCGCATCGCCGCCGAAGTCGCGCGCGACTATGCTGGCGGCTCGCTGGTGCTGGTGGGCGTGCTCAAAGGCGCGGTCTTCGTGACCGCGGATCTGGCGCGCGCGATCGCCGACGTTCCCGACGGGCCGGTCGACGTCCAGCTCGACTTCATCGCCGTCTCCTCGTACGGGAACGCGCACCGTTCGAGCGGCGAGGTCCGGTTGGTCCAGGACACGACGCATGCGATCGAGGGTCGGCACGTCCTGATCGTCGAGGACATCGTCGACAACGGCCACACCCTGCACTACCTGCGCGCCATGCTGGGCAATCGCCAGCCGGCCTCGCTGCGGGCCGCCGTCCTGTTGGACAAACCGTATCGCCGGGCGGTCGACGTCCCGGTCGAATACGTGGGCCTGACCTGCCCCGACGAGTTCGTCGTAGGGTACGGATTGGACTATCAGGAACGGTATCGGACTCTGCCCTACATCGCAAAGCTCCGGCCGGAGGTCCTCCCGGCATGAGCGGGGCCACCATTCTCTCTCCCGACGTGTCGTACCGAGTAACGTTCTAAGGAACGAACGGTAAAAGGGTCTCGCAACGCATGGGCAAGCACCTCAAGAGCATCGTCCTGGTCCTCATCATCTTCGTCCTGGTGATTTTCATCGTGGACCGTTTGGTGCTGAACCCGCCGACCAGCCAACCGCTCTCCTACTCTCAATTCTTCGCGGACGTCCAGAGCCACCAGGTCAAGAAGGTCACGATCTCGGGCAAGGACATCAGCGGCGACCTGGCCTCGGGTGAGAAGTTCACCACCACCGCGCCGGACGATCAGGGTCTGCTGCCGGCGCTGCGGGCCGCCAAGGTCGACATCACGGTCGTGAACGCGCAGGCCACGCCGTTCCTGGGCTACATCATCAACTTCGTGCCGCTGCTGCTGATGGCGCTGCTGCTGGTGTTCATCGTGCGGCAGGCGCAGAGCGGGGGGAGTCAGGCGCTCTCGTTCGGGCGCTCGCGCGCCAAGCTGCTCAGCGAGAACCGGCCCAAGGTCACGTTCGCCGACGTGGCCGGCGTCGACGAGGCGAAAGAAGAGCTGGGCGAGGTCGTCGAGTTCCTCAAGTATCCGAAGAAGTTCCAGGCGCTGGGCGCGCGCATCCCCAAGGGCGTGTTGCTGCTGGGGCCGCCGGGCTCCGGCAAGACGCTGCTCGCGCGCGCCATCGCGGGCGAGGCGGGCGTGCCGTTCTTCTCGATCTCCGGCTCGGACTTCGTCGAGATGTTCGTCGGCGTCGGTGCCTCGCGCGTGCGCGATCTGTTCGAGCAGGCGAAGAAGTCGGCGCCGTGCATCATCTTCATCGACGAGATCGACGCGGTCGGCCGCCAGCGCGGCGCGGGCCTGGGCGGCGGTCACGACGAGCGCGAGCAGACCCTCAACCAGCTGCTGGTCGAGATGGACGGCTTCGATCAGAACACCGGCGTCATCCTGATCGCCGCGACGAACCGCCCCGACGTGCTCGACCCGGCGCTGCTGCGCCCCGGCCGCTTCGACCGCCAGATCGTCGTCGACCGCGCCGACGTGCGCGGCCGTCAGGCGATCCTCGCGGTGCACTCGAAGAACAAACCGCTCTCCAAGGAAGTCTCGCTCGAGACGCTGGCGCGGCGCACGCCCGGCTTCTCCGGCGCGGACCTCGAGAATCTCCTCAACGAAGCGGCGTTGCTGGCCGCGCGGCGCAACAAGTCGATCATCGAGATGAACGATTGCGACGAGGCGATCGACCGCGTGATGGTCGGTCCCGAGCGCAAGTCGGTCGTGATGTCGCAGCGCGAGAAGGAGAACACGGCCTTTCACGAGTCGGGCCACGCGATCGTCGGCGGCCTGACGCCCAACTCCGACCCGGTTCACAAGGTCACCATCATCCCGCGCGGCATGGCGCTGGGCATCACGTGGTCGCTGCCCGACGAAGACCGTCACTCGCAGACCAAGAACGAGATCCTGGCCGTCATCAAGAAAGCGCTGGCGGGCCGCATCGCGGAAGAGATCAAGTTCGGCGACGTGACCACCGGTGCGTCGAACGACTTCGAGAAGGCGACCGAGCTTGCGCGCCGGATGGTGACGCAGTACGGCATGTCCGACGCGCTCGGACCGATTCAGTACGGCAAGGGCAACCACCAGGTCTTCCTGGGCCGCGACTTCGGCGACGACCGCAACTACTCCGAGGAGATCGCCGGCAAGATCGACGCCGAGGTGCGCGGGATCATCGACCGCTGCTACCAGGACGCGCGCTCGATCTTGGAGACGAATTGGGACAAGGTCGAACGGATGGCGAACTCGCTGCTCGAGCACGAGACGGTCGAGACCGAAGAAGTGCTGGCGATCTTGGGCGACAAGCCGTGGCCGCCGACGCGGGTCGAGCCGCCGCCGCCCGTCGACGACATGCCGGTCGCGGCCTCGCAGCCGCCCGAGTCGGAGCCCCGCGGCGAACGGCCGCGGCGCATGCCGCCCTCGATCTCTCCGGAGCCGGCGTGACCCTCGCCGGATTCGCACCCAGGGCCGCGCTCGTCGCGGCCCTTCTCGTCTCCGGGCTTCCCGGCGCCGCCCGCGCCCAGGCCGCTCCGGCCGCGATGCCCACCGGCACGCTGCCCGGCGGCGTCAGCTACGAGCTGCGCCCCGATGCAACCCAGAGCGCGACCGCCATCGCGCTGTGGTACCGCGCTCCGGCCGGCGGCTTCGGCGAGCCGGCGATTCCCGGCTTCTCGGCGCTGGCGGCCGACACGGTCGCGGCGTCGGCCGGCCTGACCGGCACCTCGCTGGGCGAGCTGGTCGACGGCTTCGGCGGCGTGCTGAGCGTGGCGGTCTACCCCGACAGCGTCTCGGTGACGGCGGTCGTGCCGCCCGAGCGCGCCAGCGCGGTCGTGCGGGCCATGACGGGCGCCTACTTCGCCCCGGTGGTGACCGACGACGGCTTCCAGGTCGGGCTGCGTGAGACGGGTCAGGACGCGCTGGTGCGCTCGTTCGACCCCTCCGACGCGATCGAGAACGCCTTGGGCGCCTCGCTCTTCGCCACCGGGCCGCTCCACGACGGGACGATCCCGGCCGCGGGCGCCTTCAAGGGGATCGACGCGGCCCAGGTGCGCACCTTCGCCGAGCGCGCGTTCCGCCCGTCCAACGCGATCCTGGTCCTGACCGGAGCCGTCGACGCCGGCGTGCTCAGCGGCGTCGCCAACCGGCCCGAGGTCTCCACCGCCGGCAGCGAGCCACCGGCACCGCAGACGGCCCAACCCTCGCCGCGCCCGTCGGCCGCGCCGATCGTCGCCAACGCGACCGGCGTGGGCCTAGGCTGGGTTGGTCCGCCGATCGCCGACGAAGAGTCCGCGACCGCGCTCGACTTCCTGGCCGACGCGCTGTTCGCGCCCCACACGGGTCTGGTGACCCGGGCGGTGGCCGACCGCAAGGTCAGCGTCAGCGGCAAGTTCGTCACCTACCACAGCGCCGGCGTCTTTTTGGTCACCCTCTCCGGCGACGACGTTCCGGCCGCCGTGCCGATCGTCGAGCAGACGATCGCGCGCGCGGTGAAGCCGCTCGCGCCGGCCGCCTTCGCGGCCGCCAAGGCCGGCTTCGTCTACCGGCTGCTGGGCGACATGGAGACGCCCGGTGAGATCGCCGACACGTACGGCTGGTACGCGGTCGAAGGCGACGCCGCGTACGCACCGGCCGAAGGCGGGACGGCGGGACGCTACTTCGCGCTGGCGGACGCCCTCACGCCGCAGAGCGTGGCGCGCGTAGCGGCGCGCTATCTCGGCGGCGCGCCCGCCACCGTGACGCTGATCAAGGCGCAGACGAAAGCGAGTCCCACGTGATCCGTCCCTTCGCCGTGCTGGCCGCGGCGCTCGTCCTGGTCGCGCCGGTGACGGCGACGGCCGCGCTGCCCGCGCCGGGCGGCGCGACCGTCGTCGACCTGGGCGACGCGCGCGCCTACGTGGAGCCCGATGCGACGGTCGCGCTGACCGGGCTCGAGCTGTTCGTGCGCGCCGGCCTGGACCGCCAGGAGGACCGCCAGAACGGGCTCGCCGCGCTGGTCGCGCAGAGCGTGCTGCGCACGCCGGTCGACGGCGTGCCGTTGGCCGACGCGGTCGAGGCGCGCGGCGGCTCGGTGACCTTCGCCGTCGCCGCGCAGTACGCGCGCTTCTACCTCGAAGCGCGGCCGGAGCAGATCGGCCCGCTGGCCGACCTGGTCGCGCGCGCGCTGCACGCGCCCAGCTTCGATCCGGCGACGCTGGCCGCGGCGCGGCGCGAGCTCGGCGATCGCATCGCCGACGCGCAGAGCGATCCGCGGCTGGTCGGCTTGGACATGCTGCGCGGGTCCTACTATCGCGACGGCGCGGGTGCACCGGCGCTGGGCACGCCGCAGACCCTGCTCGCGCTGGGAACCGCCGACGCGGCGGCGTTTTACGCGCACTGGTACGTGCGCGGCGACGCGTTCGTGACGGCCGTCGGCCGCACCGGGCCGGCCGACGAGAGCGGCAGCCGCGCGCTGGTCGACGCGCTCGCGCCGGGCAACGCGCCGGACGGCGCGCTCGCGATCCGTCCGCTCACCGCGCAACCCAAACGACTGGTGACGCACCGCGACGACGTCTACTCACCCTACGTCGTGATCGGCTTCGAGGCGCCGGCGCTCGGCGACCGCGACTTTCCGGCGGCGCTGGTCATCCGCGCGATCCTCTCCGATCTGTTCAAGCAAGATCAGGCGACGGTGCGTCCGTTCGTCTTCCGCCCGATCGGCAGCATCTACGGCTACGACGCCGATCCCGCGCAGTTGGCGCTGTGGCTCAACGGCAGCGAGGTCGAGCCGCAGGTCGGCCTGGCCGCGCTCGACGCGCTGGTCAAGGCGGCCGCCGAGAAACCGCTCGAGGCGGCCGTGCTGGCGCGCTATCGCCAACGCGCGCGCGGCGAGTGGGCGCTCGAGTCGCTCTCGCTCGACGAGCGTGCGTGGTCGATCGGCAACGCGGTCGCGCACGGTTTGAACGCCGACGCGTCGGCGCAGGTCGGTGCCGCGATCGACGAGGTCACCGCCGCCGACGTCGAGCGCGTCGCCAAGAAATGGTTCCAGCGGTTCGACGTCGCACTCGTCCTACCGCGTGGCGACGGCGGCTGATCGGCCCCGCGCACCGGTGGTGCGCACGAACGGCGGGGCGGCGCGCACGGCGCTCGTCCACGACTATCTGAACCAGCGCGGCGGCGCGGAGCGCGTCTTCGCGCATTTCGCCGCGGCGTGGCCCGACGCGCCCGTCTATGCAGCGCTCTACGACGAAGCGGCGGTCGGCGATCTGGTGGCGCCGGAGCGGGTGCACACGTCGTTCTTGCAGCACTTTCCGCTGCGCGGGCGCGCGTTCCGGCTCTACGCGCCGTTCTACCCGCGCGCGTTCGAGGCGTTCGATCTGACCGGCTACGACACGATCGTCTCGTCGACGACCGCATGGGCGAAGGGCGTGCTGGTGCCGCCGGGCGCCGTGCACGTCTGCTACGTCAACACCGTCTCGCGCTTCGTCTTCGACGCGCAACGCTACGTCGGCGGCTTCGGGTTGGGCGCGCTGGCGGGACCGCTGGTGCGATCGCTGGCGGCCTGGGACGTGCGGGCGGCGCAGCGGCCGACGCGGCTGGTGGCCAACTCGCGCAACGTCGCCGAGCGGGTGCGGCGCTGGTACGGCCGCGAGGCCGACGTGCTGCCGTGCCCGGTCGACGTCGACCGCTTCACGCTGGGCGCGGGGCGCGGCGACTATTACGTCGTCGTCTCGCGCTTGCTGCCGTACAAGCGGATCGATCTCGCGATCGCCGCCTGCGCGCTGGCCGGCGTGCCGCTGCGCGTCCTCGGCGAGGGTCCCGACGCCGCGCGCCTGCGCCGGCTCGCGCGGGGCACGGCGACGACTTTCACCGGCGCCGTCGACGACGCGACCCGCAACGCGATCGTGGGCGACGCGATCGCGGCGCTGCTGCCCGGCGAAGAAGACTTCGGCTTGGTGCCGCTGGAAGCGGCCGCGGCCGGCCGCCCGACGATCGCGTACGCCGGCGGCGGCGCGCTCGAAACGATTCGTGCCGGCGAGACGGGCGCGTTCTTCGAGGCGGCCGAGCCGGCCGCGCTGGCGGCGGCGCTCCGCGCGTTCGAGCCCGGCCGCTACGCGCCGGCCGTGTTGCGCGCGCACGCCGAGACGTACGCGCCGGCACGCTTCGTCGCCCGTTTGCGCGCCATCGTCGCCGACACCCAGGCCCGGCGCGCGGGGTGAAGCCGCCGCGCGCGGTCGTCGTGGGCGCCTGCGTGTTCGCGCTGGTGTACGTGCTGCTCGACCTCAACAAGCTGTGGGCGCTGCGCTACGGCGCCGACACCGGCACGTTCTTGCAGTTCCTCAGCGGCGAGGCGCACGGGCTGGGCTCGTTCAACACCGCCGAGAACCGCGCCCACTTGCAGGTCCACGACTCGTGGGTGCTGCTGGCGCTGGTGCCGCTGGTCGCGCTGTTTCCCTACGCGCAGACGCTGTTGATCGTGCAGGTGCTGGCGGTCGCCGCCGCCGCGCTGCCGATCGCGGCCTTCGCGCGGCGCTGCGGCGCGAGCGCCGGCGCGGCGAGCGCGGTCGGAATCGCCTACCTGCTCTCGCCCTCGGCGCAGGGACTGGCGTACGGCAACTTCCTCGAGAACGTGTTCGTCCCGCTGTTCGCGGCCGGCGGCGTGCTGGCCGTCGCGCGGCGTTCGCTTCCGCTCAGCCTGCTGTGCGCGCAGCTGCTGCTGGGCCTCAAGGAAGATCAGGCGCTGTTCTTGGTGTGGTTCGGCGCGGCGTGCGCGCTGTGGTGGGACCGCCGCATCGGCCTCTCGATCGTCGCGCTGGCCGTCGTGAACGGGCTGGGCTTCGTCCTCGCCGAGCACCTGCACGGCGCGAGCCCGTCGATCCCGGGGTACGGCTTGCACGTCATCGGCCCGCTCGACAAGCTGGCGTTCTTCGCGGCCGTGCTCTTCCCGTTCGCGTTCATGCCGCTGCGGCTGGGCTGGCGGCTGCTGCTGGGGGCGCCGCTGGTGGCGGAGCTGCTCTTCAACGGCCCGTGGGCGTACACGATCACGCGCATCGGCACCCACTGGACCGCGTCGGTCGTGATCGCCTGCGCGCTCGCGACCGCCTACGTCGTCGGGCGCACGCCGCGCGCCGCGCCGTGGGTGCTGGGCTGCGCGATCGTCAGCGCGCTGACCATCAACGACACCGTCCTCAAGCCGGGCCGCTGGCCGTTCGTCGTCGACCGGCCGGCGTACGCGTCGGCGGCGGCGCTGCGCGGGACGCAGCGAACGGTTCACGTCGCGCGCACCGACGAAGGCGTGTACGCCGTCGCGGCGACGGATCCGCACCTGTGGCTCGACCGCTACGACCCCGGCGCGCGGGCGGCCTACTGCCCGGCGTACGACACCGACGCGCGCGCGTTCTTCGCCTCGGTCGGGATCGGCCGCTGGCCGTCCGGGACCACGCTCTGCGGCGGGGTTCCGGTCGCGCTCACGACGTTTGGTGGAACACGACGATCAGCACGACGTTGATCAGGTTGAAGACGCCGTGCGAGATCATCGACGCGCCGAGCAGGCCGGTGCGCGCGTAGACGTAGGCCAGCACGATCCCGCCGCCCCACAGGGGGACCAGTGCGCTGGGCGTGAAGTGCGCGGCGGCGAAACCCAGCCCGCACAGCGTCGCGGCCGGCCAGAACGGCAGGTAGCGGCGCAGCGCGTTGAGCAGCAGGCCGCGAAACGCCAGCTCCTCGACGAACGGCGCCAGCACGCAAGCCAGCAGCGCGAAGACGAAGATCAGCAGCGGATCGTGCGCGCCGGCCAGCGCGCCGACCACCATCTGCTCGGGTTGCACGTGCACGACGACGCTCTGCAGCGAGCCCAGCGCGAGCGTGACGGCGAACATCGCGATCCCGCCCGCGACGCCGGCCGACACCCCGCCGGCACCGAGCGCCCGCAGTCCGATCGCCGCCAGCGGCGCGCGCGCGGCCCACGGCAGCGCGGCCAGCAGGATCGGCACGATCGGAACGTAGGTGAGCAGCTGCAGGACGATGACGTTCCAATCCAGCTGCAGGTGCTTGGGGTTCGGCTGCACGCCGGTGATCGCGATCCACAGCAGCTGCAGCAAGCCCGCGACCAACAGGCCCAGAGCGACGTAGACGGCGCACGAGAGCGAGCGCCACCAGACGAATCCGTCAGGTGGCCAGCCGATCGGCGAGAGCTGCGAAGGTGCGGAGGTCGAGCGTTTCACCACGGACGTCAGGGGCGAGATCGAGCGATGCGATCGCGGCGCTGATCTGCTCGCGCGGCAGGTCCAGCGCGAGCGCCAGCGAGTTCGCGAGCGTCTTGCGGCGGTACGCGAACGCGCCGCGCACGACCTGTTCGAACCGCGCGCGGTCGGCGAGCGGAACCCGCGGCGCGGGCAGCCGGCGCAGCACGACGACGGTCGAGTCGACGCCGGGGCGCGGATAGAACGCGCTGGGCGGGACGGTCAGCGCGCGCTCGACGTCCATCGTCAGCGCGATCGCGACGGTCAAGCTGCCGTATTGCGCGGTGCCGGGTTTCGCCAGCAGCCGGTCGGCGACGTCCTTTTGGATCATCGCGACGATCAGCTCGGGCGCGTGCGCCAGCGCGGCCAGCTGGATGAGCAGCGGCGTGCCGACGTTGTAGGGGAGATTGCCCGCGACCCGCCAGGGCGCATCGCCGGCCCAGGTCGCGTAGTCGAACGTGAGCGCGTCGCCTTGGCGCAGGTCGACGCCGGCCAGATCCTCGCGCGCGCGCAGCACCGCGATCATGTCCGGGTCGACGTCGAACGCCGTCACTTCGGCGCCGAGCTTGGCCAGCGCGGCGGTCAGCGCGCCGGTGCCGGCACCGATCTCGAGGACGCGCTCACCCGGGGCGTCGACGGTCAGGCGCGCGATGCGCGCGCTCGTCCCCCCGTCCATCAGGAAGTGCTGGCCGAGCCGCTTCTTGGGTCGCAGGCCGCGCGCGTCGAGCAACGCGCGCGGCGTCGGTGGGCGCTCTATTTGTAGACGTACACGACGACGGGGCGTCGGCCGAACTCGTTCGCCTGCGAACGCGAGTTGAAGCCCAAGTCGATGCGGTTGCCGCGAATGGCACCGCCCGTGTCGCCGGCGATGGCCTTGCCGTAGCCGGGGATGAACAGCCGCGTGCCCAGCGGGATGACCGCCGGATCGACCGCCACGATGCCGTGGCCGGCCGCGAAACCCGCGGCCGTCGTGCCGCTGCAGCCGCCGCCGCAGTGGGCGGTGTAGGCGGTCGCGATCATCCGCAGCGCGGAGTTCGCGAGCTTCAAGGTGCCGACCAGCTCGCGGCGGGCCAGCTCGGAGAGGACCGTGTACTCGGCGATCCCTTCGGCGACGATACGGTCGTGCGCGGGCCGCAGCACGCGGGTCGCCAGCTGGGTGCGGCGCACGCCGCGGCGGTCGGCCGTCCGCACGACCCGGTAGGTGACCTCGACGCGGCCCGGCGCGCCGGGGTCGACGACCCGCGACTTGCCGGTCGGCAGATCGAGCGCGAAGCGCTTGACGACCGTGGCCGGAAGGGGCCGCTGTACGATCTCGGTCCAATGGTCGACGTGACGGACGACGATGGTCAGGTCGTTGGCCAGCGCGGTGCCGGCCGGCGGCGAGACGTCGTCGTGGCGGTCGTAGGGGACCTTGACCTTGAGCAGCAGGTCACCGACGGTTGCAGCCGCCGAGTGAAGATTTTGTACCGAACCGTCGATATTGAGACTGACGGGCACGGCCGTTCGGAAGACGACCGTCTCGCCGTCCACCAACGCGCTGTCGAGCGGAACGCTGACGACGTCGTCGGGGGCGGGGTTCACACCGCGTTCGGCCAGGAGTTCCCCGGCGGTGGCGGCGTGGGTTTCGATGGCTTCGGTGGTACCGTCGCGGACGAACGTGACGTGCTTGGCGGGGATCTGTTCGACGAACGCGGCGACCGTGTGGGCGACGCGGGCGGGAGCCGTTCCGGCACCCAAGGGGAGGAGCAGACCGAGCGAAAGCAGGCCCGTCGCGGTTAGCGGCGAGGGAAGATCTTTGGAGATCGTCCGACTCCTTTCTCGTGCGGGGGTGCGTCGGAGCGGACGCAGACCGAAGCGGTCCGTGTACGTGCCTACGCACTCGACGTCGTAGTTGGTGGTCGGCGAGAGGAAGCCCGACGGATCGGTGGCGTCCCTACTCAGGCACGACGCCGAGCTTTCCTGGCCTTCTGTGCAGGACGAGCTCGGACGAATGCCGCCGTGACCCGGTCGGGCCCCGGCGAACGCCGACAAGGTAGCACGAACCCCAGGACGGCGTCAAATACGACGGTCATAGGAAAGAGGGTCGTCCTTCCGTTACGCGCGTGCCCGCAAGCGTGCGCACGCCCAGCGCGATGATGCGCGCGCCGCGCGGCGAATGTGCACCCACGATGCACGTCGCGCTCTTCACCGAGTGCTATCATCCGATTCGCAACGGCGTCGTCGCGAGCGTCGATTCGCTGCGCGACGGCTTGCGCGAACACGGCGTCGACGTCACCACGATCGCGCCGAATTTTCCGCGCCGGCACGACGATCCCGACGACGTCGTACGCATCCCCTCGCTGCCGCTGCCGACGCCGACCGCGTACCGGTTGTGCGTGCCGTACTTGAACGCGGCCGACCGCGAGCGCTTGCGCGGCGTCGAGCTGGTGCACGCGCACTCCGCGTTCGTCACCGGCTGGATGGCGAACGTGTTCGCGCGCCGGCGCGGGTTGCCGCTCGTCTTCACCTATCACACGCGCTTGGACGCGTACGCGCACTACGCGCCGTTCGAACCGCACGCCACGCAGCGCGCGCTGGTCGAGCTGACGCGTCGCTACGCCAACGCCGCCGACGCGGTGGTGGTGCCGACGCGCGCGATCGAACGCGTGCTGCGCGCGAGCGGCGTGCGCGCGCCGGTGCACGTCGTGCCCAGCGGCATCGACGTCGCGCGTTTCGCCGCCGGGCGCCGCAGCGGCGAGGCGCGCGCCGTGCTGGGCGCGCGCGCGGACGAGCCGGTCGTGCTCAGCGTCGGCCGGCTGGGCGCCGAGAAGAACCTCGAGCTGGCGCTCGACGCGCTGGCCGCCGCGCCGGACCTGCGTTTGGCGCTGGTCGGCGAGGGGCCGCAGCGCGGCGCGCTGGCGGAGCGGGCGGCGCGGCTGGGGATCGCCGAGCGGGTGCGCTTCCTGGGCGCGCTGCCGCCGGCGGCGTTGCCCGACCTGTACGCGGCGGCCGACGCGTTCGTCTTCCCCTCGACGACCGACACGCAGGGACTGGTGCTGGCCGAGGCGCTGGCCGCCGGCCTCCCGATCGTCGCCGTCGACGGCGAGGTCGCGCGCGAGGTGCTGGCCGAGCACGGGCGGCTGGCGCCGGCCGACCCGGCCGCGCTGGCCCGGGCGCTCGAGGCGGCAATCGGCGCGGGCCGCGATCAGAGTGCCGTACATTTGGCATTCTCGCGATTTACGGTGGAGATGCAGACGCGGCGTGTCCTCGAGATCTACCGGGAGGTGCTCGCCGCGAGAGTCGCTTGACTCGAACATATGTTCGATATAGGATGAACGCACGAGCCATGACCCACAGCCCCACTCGCCACCGCTCCGCCGACGTCGCCGTCGGGTTCGCCGCCGACCACGGCGGCACGGGCGTCGTCTACGCCGCCCTCGCCACGGGGACGGGTCGCAGCGTCGTGAAGGTGCCGTTCGCCGCCCGCCCGCTC